>NZ_JBEZGJ010000249.1:0-7758 GCF_040649965.1 Micromonospora sp. NPDC048843 | reverse complement strand
GTGGGGTGCAGTGCCAGCGAGCCCAGTCGCCGGGGCTGCGGCAGCACCGGCAGGAGGTGCTCGGCGGTGAAGGTCACGCTGTCGACGAAGCGCAATCGGCTTCAGCGTGAAGTTGAAGCCCTGACCGCGCTCCGAGGTGGAGGGCAGCGTGAGGGTGGCACCCGAATACGTGGCGTTACGGCCGATGATGGCGTGGCCCAGCTCGAAGTCGACGACGGGACCACCGGGGTACTGGGCGAACACGTACGCGGTGTAGCGCCCCGGCTCGGGCAGGAACTTGTACGCCTGCTCGGCGCTGGTCCAGAACCTGTCACTGCTGTAGACGAGGGTGTCGCCCTTGTACAGGTAGAGATCGAGGTTCGTGTTCGGGTCGGCGGTGTTGGCCTCGACGACAATGCCGGCGGTGTTCGCCGGCACCGTGAAGTCGACAGTCTTCACGCCGGTGGCGCTCGGGTCGAAAACGCCCCCGTAGACGCCGGCTGGCATCGAGTACGACGTGCGCCGCATCGGCGTGTAGCCGGTGCTGCGACCGACGAGCCGGCCGGTGAAGCCCGGCTGGACCATGCCGAAGGCGCCGTTGGTCATCCGGGCGAACTCCTCGCCATCGTCAGCGTACGGCCGGGCCGAGATGCCCCACGGACGGGCGGCGACCGGGATCCGGGCGCTGTGCGCCTTACCCTGCCAGGTGATCGACCCGGTCACGTACCGGTCCCAGGGCGCGCTGCCCCGACGCAGCGTGATGGTGATCGTCGCGGACTTGCCGGGCGCCAGGGTCACCGATGCCGGCGACACGGTCACCTTCATGCCGGGCAGACCGGATACCGACGAACGGTAGGTCTCCCGCGCCTTGCCCACGTTGGTCAGGGTGCGGGTGAGGGTCACCGGGCGGGTCCCGTCGTACTCGCGCAACGAGATGGCCGGCAGGTTGAGTGCCTTGCCGTCGGGTTCGGTCGTCTCGCTGAACTCGATCAGCTCCGCCGCCGTGGGCTCGATGACCAAGCCCGGGTCGGTGGCCCGGTGCAGATTGATGAAACCGCTGCCCTGGTCGAGGGGGCTGCTGGTGCCGACGGTGTCGGTGGCGGTGGTGCGCAGCGCGGAGGCGACCGCGCCGGGTGACCAGTCCGGGTGGGTGGCGCGCAGGACCGCCGCCGCCCCGGCCACGTACGGTGAGGCCATCGAGGTGCCGGAGTACGCGTCGTACTGTCGCCCGAAGTTGCCCGCTGGTGAGACGGCGGCGATGATGTTCGATCCGGGCGCGACCAGGTCCGGCTTGAAGACGCCGAGGGTCACCTTGTCCGGGCCGGTGGAGGAGAAGTCCGCCACGCTCGGTATGCCCGGGACGCTGGAGCCGTCACCGCCGGTGCGCAACGAGACTGTCGCGTCGGTGGGGTGGCGCATCAGGTAGTTGAACAGCGTGCCGGCCTGCTTCTCGGTCGGCAGGTAGACAACCGGGAAGTTGAAGATGGAGTTGATCCGGTAGTTCCCGACCGGGTCGAACACCATCATCGCCGCCCCACCCTTGGCCTTGATCTCGGCGGCGGAGCCGAACATGTCGGACAGCGCGCAGGCGACCACCTTGCCCTTGATCTTGGCGGGGTCCAGGCTGCCGGGCTCGCAGTAGACCGCGCCCAGATCCGGCGAGCCGGCCTGTTCACCGAAGACCAGCGGCCGTGCGCCACCGCCGGGCAGGGCGTCCAGAGAGCCGCCGACCAGCTTCGTGCCGTCGCCCAGCTTGGCGGTGGCCTCGTCGAGCTTGGTCACCGCCGCTCCGACGGTGGTCACCCAGGGTGCCGCGTTGCTGATGGCGCCACTCACGATGCCGGTGTTGCCGGCCGATGCCGCGACGAAGACCCCGGCCAGCGAGGCGTTGAGGAACGCCACGCCGATGGGGGTGTTGGCCTCCCAGTCGCCGAGCTGCGAGCCGATCGAGAAGTTCAGCACCTGCACGCCGTCGGCGACGGCCGCGTCGATGCCGGCGATGATGTCGGCGTCGTAGCCCATGCCACCCCAGAGCACCTTGTAGACGGCGATCTGAGCGTCCGGCGCCACCCCGGAGACGGGACCGAAGCGGCGACCGTCGATCGTGACGTTCGAGATCGGCAGGCCGGCGGCCGTGGAAGCGGTGTGGGTGCCGTGCCCGGACGCGTCGCGGGGGGACAGGAACTCGCCCTCGGGCACCGAGCCACCGCCGGCGAGCCACGAGTCGGCGAAGTACCGGGCACCGACGATCTTGCCGTTGCAGTGCTCGGCCACGAAGGCCACGCCGGTCTGGCAGGTGCCGCGCCAGTTCGCGGGAGCGGGCATCTTCTTGGCGAACGATGCGCTCTCCGGCCAGATGCCGGTGTCGAGGACGCCGATCACCATGCCCGCGCCCGTGCCGGGGCCGGGCTTGGCCGGCCGGCCGGAGCGGTCCGTCGGCGCCGACTGGTCCGCGTCACTCGAGGTGGCGGGCGTCGGGTTGGCGGCGGTCGCCGTGGTCGCGGTGGGCGGCGCCGAGGGGGTGCCGAGGGCCCGCGAGGCGGTGACGGCGCGGACGCGCTTGTCCGCCCGCAACGTGCTCACCTGCTGGGTGGTCAGCTTTGCCGAGAACCCGTTGAAGGCGGTGGTGTAGACGGCGTTGACAGTGACCCCGGCCGCGGCGGCGACGGCGCCCCGCTGCGTGTCGAGGTGCCGGCGGTACGCCTGCGACGGCGTCGACGTCACGTCCAGCCGGTTACCTGCCGCCGGGCGAGTGCGGGTCAGACCCGACACCCCACCGGTGTACGTGGTCAACGGGTCCTCGGCCAACTCGACGACGTACATGCCGGTGCCGGTTTCGTCGACGGCTGCCTTCGGCGTGGCCGCACGGTTGCCACCGGGTCGGCGGTCGCCCCCGTCGGTCAGGGTGACCTTCCGGTCGGACCCGGCGGTGAAGTAGCCGGCGCCGCTGCCGTTGCCCGACGACCCCGCGGGTGCCGCCGACGCCGTTCCCGCTACACCGGTGGTACCGGTGATCAGGGCGACGACCAGCGTAGGTATTGCCAGTCTTCGCAGCCTGTTTCCGCTCGTGCCTGTAGCCACGAGGCTCCTTTCGATTGCTCCCTTGTGGAGCGTCCCTCATTGATCGCGACCCGCACTGGGAGCGCTCCCCCACCCAAGTCCACGACGGTTAATCGAAGATTTGCGCGGTGTTACGGATCACTGGTGCGTATAAGATCACAACGCCTCGGCGAGGGCGCCCAGCCCCACGAGTCGGCTCCGCCACCGCTGAGGCGCGCACCGGTCAGCCCGCCGGCCGCGTGATCATCTAGTATCAGCGGCCACCTGGCGTACGACATGGGGGTTCGGTGGCATGTGGTCATTCATCAAGCGGTCAAAGGCCCCGGCACTGGACCCGACCTATGGTGACCCCCACCGGAAGGCCCTGATCCGGGCGTTGGAGAAGCGCAGGTGGAAGTTCGCCCGGGAACTGCTCACCATGGCCGCCGATCCGGACGAGATGGCCTTCCTCATGGAGGCGGTCGGCGGGGTCGACGGGATTCAGGACTGGATCGGCGACTGGATCGACGCCGAGCCCGAGTCGACGCTGCCCGTGCTGGTCGCCGGCTGCCACGCGGTGCACTGGGCGTGGGAGGCACGTGGCGGCAAGCGGGCCAAGTACACCGCCGCCGCCCAGCTCCAGGAGTTCCACAAGCGACTGCAGTACGCCGAAGCGTTGTTGGAGAAGGTGCTCGCCCAGGAACCCGACAATGTCACCGCACGAGCGTGGCTGGTCACCAGCGCCCGGGGCCTGGGCATCAGGGCGGCGGAGGCTCAGCAGCGCTTCGAGGCGGTGACGCGTCTCCACCCGGGGCACGTGGTCGCGCACGAGCAGCGGTTGCAGTATCTGTGTAAGAAGTGGTCCGGCAGCCACGAGGAGATGTTCGACTTCGCGCGGAGCGCCGCCGCGGCGGCCGGGCCCAACAGCCTCCTGCACGAACTGGTGGCCGTCGCCCACTTCGAGAGGTGGGAGGCCACCGACGTAGAAGAGGGCAACGCGTACTTCGACTCGGACGAGGTCCGCGCCGAGCTCCTCACCGCCGCGGAAAACTCGATCTTCCACCCGGACTACATTCCCGCCGGTCCCGGCTGGGCGCCACGGCTGGCGATCTTCGCGCTGACCTTCGAACTGGCCGAGGAGTTCGACGCGGCCGCGCACGTGTTCGCGTTGCTCGACGGGATGGTCACCGAGTGGCCGTGGTCGGTCCTCGGCGACCCGGTCGAGAAGTTCACCGCCTCTCGCGAGTGGGTGGCCACGAACCGGAGCGCCTAGCTAGCAGATGTCGAAGGAGCGATCGATGCCGATGTCCAGGCACCGGACCCGGTAGCCCCGTTCGGCCCATCCCCGTTCCATCGGATCCCCCTCCTCACCTAGCGGGCGATTTACCGGGACCGAGCAGCAGTAGTCCGAAATGCGAGCTTAGTATCGAATCACTGCTGATCCGACCGGCGATGGGGTGACGTGCGTGAACGGCGCGGAAGCACTGCTGCGGACGCTTGTCGACGGCGGGGTCGAGGTGCTCTTCACGAACCCCGGCACCACCGAGCTGCACCTGATCGGAGCGCTTGAGGCGGTTCCCGAGCTGCACGGCGTGCTCGCCCTCTTCGAGGGCGTGGTCAGCGGCGCGGCCGACGGTTACGCCCGGATCGCCGGCAAGCCCGCGGCGACGCTGCTGCATCTCGGGCCCGGTCTCGCGTACGGCCTGACGAACCTGCACAACAGCCGCCGCGCCAACTCGCCGGTGGTGAACATCGTCGGGGACCACGCGACGTTCCACACCGCGTTCGACCCGCCGTTGAACTCCGACATCGCCGCCCTCGCGGGATGGCTGCGTGGCCCCGTCCGCCGCCCCGAGGATGCCGCCGGCGCGGGACCGGACGCCGCTGCCGCACTCGCCGCCGTCCTGGAGCCACCGGGGCACATCGCCACCGTGGTCATGCCGGCGGACGTGTCCTGGTCCGACGGAGGTGCAGCCGGCGCTCCCGTTCGGCCCCGGCCGGCGCCGACCGTCGACCAGGGAACGATCACCCAGGTCGCGGAAGCTCTGCGGAGTGGCGAGACGACAGCACTGGTGATCGGTGGACCAGCTCTGCGGGAGGCGGGCCTGCTGGCAGCGGGCCGCATCGCCGCGGCGACCGGAGCGCGGGTCTTCCAGGAGCTCTACTCCAACCGGGTCGAACGAGGGGCGGGCCTACCCGCGTTCCCCCGGCTCGGCTTCTATCCCGACCAGGTGCTCGACCAACTGCACGGCGCGCGGCACGTCATCGTCGCGGGCACCAAGGCACCGGTGTCGTTCTTCGCCTACCCCGACCAGCCGAGCCTCCTCGTGCCCGAGGGCGCCCAGACGCACGTCCTGGCCGAGGTCGGCCAGGACGCCGTCGACGCGCTGGTCCGGCTCGCCGACCTGGTGGCACCGGACGCGACGGCCCAGGTCACCGACCCGCGCCGACCGGCACCACCCACTGGCGCACTCACAGTGCAGAACTGGGCCGACGTCATCGCGGCGCTGCTACCCGAACGGGCCATCATCATCGACGAGTCAGTGAGTTCCGGCCTCGCCCTTGCCACCGCCACCGCTGGCGCTCCCCGACACGACGTGCTGATGCAGACCGGTGGCGCCATGGGCGACGGCCTGCCCCTGGCCGTCGGCGCCGCCGTCGCCGCACCCGACCGACCGGTGGTGGCGTTGGTGGCCGACGGCTGCGTCATGTACACCGCCACCGCGCTCTGGACCCAGGTACGCGAGCGGTTGAACATCACCAACGTGATCCTCAACAACCACGGGTACGCGATCCTGCGCCAGGAGTGGGGTTACTTCAGCAAGCAGCCGGGGTCTGCCAACCCCGACGCCAATCCGCTGTTCGACCTGACCAATCCTCAGATCGACTTCGTCGGGCTGGCCAACGCGTTCGGGATGCCCGCCACCCGCGCCACCACCGCCGAGCAACTCGCGGAGCAGTTCTCCGCGGCGCTGAACCAGCCGGGGCCACACCTCATCGACGCCACCATCCCCGCTGCGGCCTAGGCGACGTCTCCTCGTCGCCGCCAGAGCACGGTGCACGCCGCGGCCAGGGCCAACCCGAGCAGCGGGGCGACACCCACCCCGGCGAGCGTGCAGGCCACCGCGAGCAGCGCCGGCGGCATCCAGCACCAGGCAGGCACGGTACGCGGGGCACGACCGCGCCGACGGGCCGCGGCTTCCACTGCCATCGGCACCACCAGCACCGGCAACGCGGCGGCCAGCACTGTCAGCCAGGGCAGCACCAGACGGTCGAACCGCGCGACCGCCAGGATCCCGCCGAGCACTGCGACGAGCAGCATCGCCGCCCGCGCCGGCAGGCGCGGAGCCAGGCCACGCATTGCCAGCGAACCGGAGTACGTGGTGGTCAGCGCCGCCGCGAAGACCGCCACCGCGACGAACAGATTCGCGTACGCGGCCAGCCCCGACCCGGCGGCGAGCAGCGCGACCACGTCGGCCGAGCCGGTGCGCAGCCACAGGCCGGCCCCGGCGAGCACCCCGAGCAGCGCCGGCCCGATCAGCAGCCCCACGCACCAGGCGAGGTCCCGCCTTCGGGAAAGGCCCACGCTGAAGTCCGGTGCCCGCAGCGCGAACACTGCCGCGTACCCGATCAGCGCGGCAGCGTCGGCGAGCCCGCCACCAGCGAGACGGACCGGCGCACCGGGTGGTGGCAGCATCGTCAGGCACCAGCCGACCAGCACCACAGCGCTGAGCGTGGTGACCACCGCGACCCGGTTGCCGAGCCGGGCCGGCGCCCAGGAGACGGCGAGGACCGCCACCTCCAGCAGCACCGGCCCGGCCCAGCCCGGCAGGTGGGTCAGTGCGGCCAGCGAGGCCCCGCCGAGCCCGACGTTGAACCCGTTCCAACCGACCATCGACACGGCCAGCACCGCCGCCAGCAGCAGCCGCGAGGTGTCCCCCAGGTACGCGGGCAGCACCGCTGTCAGCGTTCCGCCGTCGCCGAGCGGTCGGCGCAGCCCGATCCGGCCCTGCCCCCAGAGCAGTGCCGCCATCAGCGCCCCGCCGACCAGCAGCCCCGCCACCGGCACCGCGCCGCCGTGTCGGGCGGCCATCGCCGCGCCGAGCACCAGCGTGGCGGGTGCGGTGCCGATGCCCAACCAGGCGCCGACCGCCGCCGGCCACCGCCGTTCGGGGTTGTCAGACAACGTGGCGCAGGTAGCCGGCGATCGCCGCGTCGAGGACCTCCGCACCCGGACGCGCCCACACCTCGGCGGAGAAGACCTCCACCTCGATCGGGCCGACGTAGCCGGCCGCGTCCACCGCCTCGCGCAGCCGACGCAGCTCGATGCAGCCGTCACCGGGCAGCGCCCGGCCGAGCAGCACCCCCTCCGGCAGCGGGGTCACCCAGTCGCAGACCTGGAACGCGGCGATCCGGGTGGCGGCCCGCGCGATCTGCGCGTAGACCGTGTCGTCCCACCAGACGTGGTACGCGTCCACGACCACGCCGACCACCGCCGGGTCGAACCGCTCCGCGATGTCCAGTGCCTGGCCGAGGGTGGCGATCACGCACCGGTCGGCGGCGAACATCGGGTGCAGCGGCTCGATGGCCAGCCGTACCCCGGCGGCCTCGGCGTGCGGGGCCAGTTCGCCGATCGCGTCGGCGATGACGGCAGCGGTCGACACGCCGGACGACATCATCGCGGCGATCGATCGGCAGCGGCCCGACGTCGCCATCATGGACATCCGACTGCCGCCGACG
>NZ_JBEZGJ010000248.1:0-7969 GCF_040649965.1 Micromonospora sp. NPDC048843 | reverse complement strand
CCGGGCCTCCCCGGCGGTGTCATCGGGCCGGGGTCGCCCGGCACGGTGATCGGGCCGGGGTTTCCCGGCGGCCTCACCGGGAAGTCGGCCCCGCCGGAGCGCACCGAACACGTCGAAGGGAGCCCGACCGTGGCCGTGGCGAACGAGCTGCTACTGAACTCGGTCCGGGTACGACGACCCGCCTCGGCCGGCGCGCCGCTCTACTGCGACGCGCTGGAGTACGGGCTCACCGGTGACGGCGCGACAAACGACCAGCCGGCGCTGGCGGCCCTGGTGGACCGCCTCGGCGCCGGGTACGCCTCGGACGGACGGGCCCGGGTCATCTACTGCCCGCCGGGCATCTACTCGATCCGGGACGCGGGCACTGTGTGGCGCAGCGGTGTGTCGCTGATCGGGGCCGGGCCGGCGGCGACCCGTTTCATGCTCAGCAACGAGGGCAACCGGGCCGACCCCACCCCCTTGGCCTTCTGGACCACTGTGCAGCACGGCGCCGACCGGGACCGGCACATCGCCGACTGCACCTTCTCCGACTTCCAGATCGACGGCTCCGGTGTCGCCATGGCCGAGTACAACTACCTGGCCAAGGGCCTCGGCCTCCAGTACGTGGTGCGGGGCGTCTTCCGCAACCTCTACATCCACCACACCGCCGCCACCGGGCTGGGCTGCGACTTCCTCCAGGACTCCCTGATCGACGGCGTGGTGGTGGTCGGCTGCGGCCGACTGGACAACGGCGAGCAGATGGGCGGCGCCGGCATCGGGATCGGCATCGGTGGCTGGGGAGCGGTGGAGCGGCTGACCATCGCCAACTGCACCGCCCTGGCCAACGGCACCAACGGCATCTTCCTGGAGCTACAGAAGGACTACTGGGCGCCGCCGCGCGGCTACCGCATCATCGGTTGCCACAGCCAGGGCAACCGCTTCGGCATTTCCGACTGGGGCGCCGACGGCCTGATCGTCTCCGCCTGCACCATGACCGGGAACCTGGAGACCGGGTTCGACGTGTCCGCGCAGGGGACCTCGTCGGTGGCCGGGCGGGGCGGCCTGCTCACCGACTGCGTCATAGACGGCAACATGTGCGACGGGGTCAGCATCGGCAACAGCCCCGGCCCGTACACCGTCCGGGGCAACCGGATCAGCGGCAACGGCCGGCACGGCTATCACTCGCACGACCTCGGGCGCGGCTACCGGGGCTCGATCCGGGACGTGGTGATCGAGAGCAACGAGTTCTGGGGCAACGGCCTCGACGCGGTCCGGATCGACCACCAGATGACCGACGCGGTGGTCCTGAACAACCGGATCCGCAACAACGGACGGCAGTACGGCGAGGGCACCGGCGGTACCGGCGACGCCGTCCGTTACAGCGAGCGGTGCCTGGTGGACCGGTCGGCCAACTGGCCGCACGACGGGCACCGGGGCAAGGTCCTGCGGGTCGGGAAGGCAGTGGCCATGGTGGCCTCCAACACCGGCGACGAACTCACCCTCGCCCCGGTCCGCCCGGACGCGTTCAGCGCGTGGAGCGGGGACGTGCCACCGCCGGGATGCGGATACGAGCTGGCCGCCGCGCCGAAGCTGCGGGCCGGGATCACCATCGACGCGCCGTTCGACTCGGCCACCATCCGGGGCAACCGGGTCTGGGACAACCACGACAACCCGACCCAGACACACGGGCTGTGGATCACCGAGCGGGGCAGTTGCGTGGACTGCCGGGTCGAGGACAACGACCTGGCCGGCAACGCCGACGAGGGGATGCGACTGGACACCCCGCCGGTGGGCGGACGGTGGCGGGACAACCACGTGGACAGCGACTGGAGCTGACCGGCCGCCGTCTGTGATGCCCCGGCGATGGTGCCGGCGAGATCTGGAGCTGAACGACATGCGGCGGCGGCCGGAAGGATCCGGCCGCCGCCACTGTCATTGTTGAACCGATCAGCCGGCCAGACCCGCCACCGGGGTCGGGTCGAGCACCACGGTCGCCGAAGCGGACTGTGCGGGTACGCCCGGGTCGGTCGGCGCGTCGGTGTACTCAGCGACGAACACCGCGGTCAGGTTGTCCGCGCCGCTGTGCCCACCGTCCAGGAAGGTGGGAATGGTCCCGGAGCAACCCGTCGAGGTGGAGAGCGGGTGCCCGTGCTCATCGTGCCCGAGCACGTAGGTGACCTTCACCCGGGAGCAGTCCACCGGCAGGTCGTCGGTGACCTTCACCTCGTACGCGACCGTCTGCCCGAACTGGAACGGCTGCCCGGCCTCCGGGGCGACGAACTCGACGATCGGCGCGGTCGGCCCGACCACCAGCGGCAGGGACGCCGAGGCGGACCGTCCGGTGCGGTCGGTGACCTTCAACGTCGGCGTGTACGAGCCGTTCTCCGGGAACGTCCAGCTCGCGTTCGGAGCGGTGCTGTCCACCGAGCCGTCCGCGTTGAAGTCCCACGCGTAGCTGAGCTTGTCACCGTCCGGGTCGGTCGTGCCGGCGCTGGAGAACGCGACGGTCAGCGGGGCCTGCCCAACGGTCGGGGTGCCACTGATCTTCGGGATCGGCGTCCGGTTGCCCCGGACGAAATCGATCCGGGACAGCTGCGCGTCCGGGTTCTCGGCGAAGTAACCGTCGCCGTACTCCAGGACGTAGAGCGCGCCGTCCGGGCCGAACTCCATGTCCATCGGGTTGTCCACCACCAGCGACGGCGCCACCGGACGGATGTCCGTCACGTCGCCGTCGGAGTCGAGGCGGAACTCCTTGATGTAGTCGCGGGACCACTCGTAGAACAGCGGCACCCCGTCGTAGTAGGCCGGCCAGCGGGTACGCGACGTGCTGGTCCCGTCGTACTCGTACGCCGGGCCACCCATCGGAGAGATGCCGCCGGTGCCCAACTGCGGGAACTCGGCCGAGGGGGCGGCCGCGTACCAGACCTCGGGCTGCTCGACCGGCGGCAGCACGCGCTTGCCGGTGTTGTGCGGTGAGTCGTTGACCGGGCGCTTGCAGTTGAACTTGGCGCCGGACTCGCCGGTCGCGAAGTCGTAGTCGCGGTAGGCGATCGTCGGCGTCACGCAGTACGGCCAGCCGTAGTTGGCCGGCTTGTCGACGAGCATCCACCGGCCGTGCCCAGCAGGGCCGCGCTCCGGGTTCGGGTTGGAGGCGTCCGGGGAGTAGTCGCCCACGTACACGTTGTCGGTACGCCTGTCGACGGCGAACCGGAACGCGTTGCGCAGCCCCATCGCGTAGATCTCCGGGCGGGTCTGCGCCGTGCCGGATTTGAACAGGTTGCCGGCCGGCACCGTGTAACCACCACCGGCCTTCACCTTGATGCGCAGCAGCTTGCCGCGCAGGTCGTTGGTGTTGGCCGAGGTGCGCTGGGCGTCGTACGCCGGGTGGCGGTCGGCCCGCTCGTCGATCGGGATGTAGCCGTCGGAGGCGAACGGGTTGGTGTCGTCACCTGTCGACAGGTACAGGTTGCCCTTGCTGTCGAAGTCGATCTGGCCGCCGACGTGGCAGCAGATGCCCCGGTCGGTCGGCACGTCGATGATCTGCTGCTCGCTGGCGAGGTTCAGCTTCATCCCGTCCAGCTTGAACCGGGACAGCCGCAGCGCGCCCTTGAACCGCTGCCAGTCCGCCTCGGTGCCGGTCTCCGGCGCGTCCCCCTCGTTGACACCCGGGGTCGCCGGGTCGTCCACCGGAGTGTCCATCGGCGGCGAGTAGTAGAGGTACACCCACTTGTTCTGGGCGAAGTTCGGGTCGATGGCGACGCCCTGCAACCCCTCCTCGTCGTGCTCGTACACCGGGATGTCGGCGGCGAGGGTGTTCAGCCCGGTGCGCGGGTCGTGGATGCGGACCTCACCGGTGCGGGAGGTGTGCAGCACCCGCAGGTCGGGCAGGACGGCGAGGCTCATCGGCTCGCCCGGGAAGTCGTTCAGTGTCACTTTCTGGAAGCTGCTGTCCGGCGGCGCGGCCGGCGCTGCGGACGCTGCCGACTGTGGTATGGCCAGACCGGCCGTCACCAACAGCAGGGCGGACGCGAATGCGGTCCTTTTCATCAGGTGAGTCCCCCGGGGTGGTTTCAGTACCGAAGTGAAGCGAGATAGTCGAAGCCGACGCGAGCGGTGTCCAGGGCGTCGGCGGGGGAGCGCGGCGCGGTGCCCGCGTCGTCACGCTCCACGATGTACTCCTCGATGCCGGCCTCCCGCTCGTGGGCGAAGATGCGGCCGAAATCGATGACGCCGTCGCCGAGGTCGGCGAAACCACCCTCGACGTCGAGGTCCTTGACGTGCACCTGGCGGATCCGACCGCGGTTGGCTCGGATCACGTCGATCGGGTCGTGGGCGCCCCGCCAGGTCCAGTAGAGGTCGAGCTCGAAGTGGACCAGCCGGGAATCGGTCTGCGAGCTGAGGATGTCGAACCCGGTCGAGCCGCCGGTCAGCGGCACGAACTCGAGCTGGTGGTTGTGGTAGCCGAAGTCCAACCCCGCGCGTTCGGCGAGCCGACCGGCGCGGTTGAGGTCCCGGGCCAGGGCCCGGTAGACGGCGGGGTCCCGGATCGGCTGACCGCTCGCGTCCCTACCGAAGTACGGGTGGACGATCTTCTTGCAGCCCACCACGTTGGCGTCGGCGAGAGCCTGCTCCCAGGTGGCGGCGTCGAACGGCTGCGGGATGCCGACGTGACCGGAGGTGGAACGCAGCCCGGCCTCGTCGAGCGCGGCCCGGAACTGTGCGGCGGTGCGTCCGACGAAACCGGCGTGCTCCACTCGCCGGTAGCCGATCCGACGCAGCGCGTCCAGGGTGCCGGGCAGGTCGGCGGCGAGCTGATCACGCAGCGTGTAGAGCTGAATGCTGATCCGGTCCACCGGCACCCGGCGGCGGCCCTGGGCCTGCCCGGTGGATGCGGCGGGCGCGGCGACGGCCGGGCCGCCGATTAGACCGGCGGCGCCGACAGCGGCCGCGGAGACGGTCGCGGCGCGCAGCACTCCACGCCGGCTGACCGGCTCGGACGCCGGTGTCGGCCCCGGTCGGTTGAGTTGTTGATCCATGGTGGTGGTCCCTTCCTGACGGCTGGTACGCCGTCGGCGGCGGTCGACCTGACTGCCGTCCGCCGGGCGCGCCGAACCGGCCGGAGGCGGGCTCCGGCTGGACGGTGAGGGACGGCGCGGGTGCGGCCCGGACCCATCGGGAGCGGAACGCGGCGACCCGGCAGAGGTGGCGGCAAGTTGATCGACGAATGGGCAACCCTCTATCTAGATCGAAACCTTACCCTTGCCTCCGGACGAAGGCAAAGCTTTGTCGCGTTCGCCGGAAGTTTCGCTTCAACTGACAAAAGTCCGCCCACGAGGTGCGCCACCCGGCCTGACCTTCTACTTCCCGTGCCCACCGCGCCGCGCGCGTTCCGTCCGGCCCGGCCCACGTCCGGCCCGGCCCACGTCCGGCCCGGCCGGCTCTTGATCCACTCGGGTTCATGGCAGTCGCGGTGTCGGGACGGTCGGGATGCCGCGACTTCAGTGAGACCGAGTCGATCACGAAGCCGGGTCGACAGTGCCACCACGGCCGCCATTCGGACAGTCGACGTTGCCTCGCTCAAGCGGAGCAAAGCGCATGACACGGGTCGGTTGAACCCCTGTTCCGGCCAAGCGGAGCATTGTCGGAAAATGCGTCGATAAATGCGCTGCCGATTATTTCCGAATGCCGCTAATGGCCCCCCGAAGCGGGCAAGAATGTGGCGGAGGGAAGTCGAAAACGGGGGGACTGAAACATGACGTCTAGGCGGCGATTGACGCTGTTGGCGGTAACCATCGCGGCGGCACCACTCGTCCTGGGTGCGTGCACCGCCGACCGGGGTTCCGCGACCGGCTCGGCCAAGAAGCACGCCGCCCCACCGGAACTCGCTGTGACGCCGGGGGACAAGACCCGGGACGTCCCGGTCAGCGCCGAGGTGGGCACCGTGGTCAAGGGAGGGCGGGTCACCGGCGTACGCCTCACCGACGACAAAGGCAAGCAGGTCAACGCCGAGCCGCGCGAGGACGGCTCCGGCTGGGTGCCGAGCGCCCCGCTGCAACCACGACGGACCTACACCGCCGAGGTGACAGCCACCGGTGACTCCGGTGCCACCACCACGCGCACCACCACGTTCACGACGATGGCCAAATCCACCAAACCGCAGATCACCAGCACCCTTTATTTCAACGGCAATCGGACGTACGGCACGGCGATGCCGGTAACGGTGGCGTTCGACCCAGGAATTCCGAAAGAGGCCAGGGCGGATGTCCAGCGGCGGTTGTTCGTAAAGACCAATCCACCGCAACCGGGCGCCTGGTCGTGGCTTGAGGATGGAAGCCAGGTCTATTATCGGGCCCCCGATTTCTGGAAGCCGGGGACCACCATCAGTGTCCGGGCCGGTCTCGAGGGTCTGCCGATCGGTAAGAAACTGGTTGGCGACGCCGAGCGGACCGCGACCTCCAAGATCGGACGACAGGTCTCGCTGGAGATCGACAACGCCACCAAACAGATGACAGTGCTGCGCGACGGCAAGCAGGTCCGCCGAATCCCGGTGAGCCTGGGTAAGCCGAGCACGCCGAGTTCCAGCGGCAAGATGGTGATCATGGAAAAGCACGAGCGGGTCACGTTCGACACGCGGGGTGAGCCGGACGGTGGCTACGTGGTCGACGTCGACGACGCCCAGCGCTACACCTGGGGTGGCGAGTTCATCCACTCCGCCCCCTGGTCGGAGGGGGACCAGGGAAACACCAACGTCTCGCACGGTTGCGCGAACGTCTCCGCCACCGCCGCCGACTGGTTGATGGGGGTGACGCAGGTTGGTGACCTGGTCACCGTCAAGGGCACCGAGGTGGAGCTACAGCCGGGCAACGGCTGGACCGCGTGGAACGTGAGCTGGGACGAGTTCGCCCGGGGCAGCGCCCTGCCGGTGCCGCCCGGGCTCAAGCCCGCTCCGGTCGCCCCGGCGCACCCGGGCGCGGTGGCCGGCGGATCGCCCGCGCCGGCGCCCTCGGTCAGCGGCCGCTGAGACACCACTGACGGCAGGACAGGGCCGGCCCGCCACCACTGCGGACCGGCCCTGTCGCCCGCCCGCCACACCAGGGGTACGCGGGCCGGCCGGCCCTGTCGCCGCCCGCGGCCATCACCCCAGGGGTACGCGGGCCACCCCGGACCCGGTCAGGCTGCCCAGCCAGAGGTGGTCGCCGTGCTGGCGTACCCCAGTGATCATCGAGTAGTGCCCGTTCGGGCCGTGCAGCGTCCGGCGGACCGTTCCCGCGTCGTCCACCAGCGCGACCAGCCCGTAGCGGCGTGGCTGCGGCTGCATCGCGTCGGGCAGCAGGGCGGCGATCTGGCGCAGCCGCGGATGGGGCAGCAGCCGTTCGGCGATCGGCACCCGGGGGCTGGGCAGCGCGATCCAGTACGTCCCGTCACCCACCGAGGCGAGATTGTCCGGGTACGCGGGCAGGTCGGCGAGGACCCGCACACCGCCGCTGAGTTCGACCCGCAGCAGGCGGTGGGTGCTGGTCTCCACCAGCATCAGCGCCGACTCGTCCGGGGTCAGCGCGATCCCGTTGGGGAAGTACAGCCCGTCGGTCACCACCTCGGTGCGGCCGCTACCCGGATGGTGGGCCAGCACCCGACCGTTGGGACGGTGCTCCAGAAGGTCCCGCTTCCAGTGCGAGACCGGAAACCGGTCGGAGCTGTCGGTGAAGTAGATGGTGCCGTCCCGGCCCACCGTCGCGTTGTTGGCCAGGTGCACAGGGGGTGCCGTGCCGGTCAGTTCGCGGACCACGCCGTCGGGTGTGACCCGCAGCAACCCGCGGTACGCGTCGCAGACCACCAGGGCCTCGCCGGACAGGTCCAGCTCGATGCCGAGCGGACGGCCCCCGGTCTCGGCCAGCATCCGGTCGGGGCCGCTCGGGCGGAACTTGGCGTTTCGCCACTCGACAACGAACTTGCGGTTGGGCGCGGTACCGATCGTGTCGGTGCGCACACT
>NZ_JBEZGJ010000247.1:2024-7981 GCF_040649965.1 Micromonospora sp. NPDC048843 | reverse complement strand
TCCTGTCCGCCGCGGGCCCGGCCCGCCCCGCCCCGGCGCCCCCCGCGCCGCCGCCCCCCCCCCCCCCCCCCCGCCGGGGTGAGGTGCCCCGTCGGGCCGCACCTCGTCGCTGATGTCGCAGACGATTCAGCTCCAAAGCGAGCGCCTGGGACAGGTCCGACCCGCCCCCGCCGCCGTGTGTGGCGGCGGCCGGACGGGCCAATGCGGGCCAGGTGAGCGCGGGGCGGGGCGGGGTCAGGCCGGCGGGCGCTGGGTGAGGACCGCGTCCAGTAGGCCGGGGTAGAGCTCGTCCAGCTCGTCCCGGCGGAGCCGGACGAGTCGGCTGGTGCCGGCCGCCCGGGTCCGGGTCAGCCCCGCCTCGCGCAGCACCTTGAGGTGGTGGCTGCGGGTTGCCTTGGAGACGCCGAAGTCGAAACTGCCGCAGGCGGACTCGCCGCCCTCGGCGAGCGCGCGGACGATCTGTAGCCGCACGTCGTCGGCGAGTGCGGCCAACACGCTGGTGACCGGTACGGCGGTCAGGTCGGGCTCGTGCGGCTCCATGTGACCAGTGTAACCCTTGTTCGACAACTATCGAACGACGCCCTATGGTCGGTGTCGTTGGTTCGACGATACTCGAACATTGGAGTTGCCGATGCGATCCCGCGCCACCGCGTTCCCACTGGTCGCAGTGCTCGGCTGGGGCGTGATGTTCCCGATCCTGGCCAGCGCGCTCGACCGGGTCGACCCGCTCAACCTGACCACCGCGCGCTACCTGCTGGCCGCCGTCGTCCTGGTCGCCATCCTGCTGCTCCGCGAGGGTGCCGGCGCTCTCCGGCACGGTGGCCGGGCGCTGGAGGTGGTGGTGCTCGGAGTGGTCGGCTTCGCGGGCTTCAACCTGCTCACCAACCTGGCGCTCGAACACGCCGCCCCGCAGCAGATCTCCCTCTTCGTGGCCACCACGCCGGTGATCACCCAGCTCGTCCGCTGGGCCCGCGACGGCGTACGCCCGAAGCCACTCCTGCTGGCCCTCTCCCTGGTGGCGCTCCTCGGCGTCGGTCTGGTGATCACGCGCGGCAGCCTGGCCGGGCTCGGCCAGTTCGGCCTCGGCGGGCTCATGATGATCGGCGCGGTGCTGGGCTGGGGCATCTACACCCACGGCGCCAGCCGGTTCGGCGAGTGGTCACCGCTGCGCTTCACCACACTGACCGCGCTCGCCGGCACGGCCGCCATGCTCGTCCTGAGCGTCGGCGCCGACGCCGTCGGCTGGCAGCACGCGCCGGCCGCCGCCGACCTCGTGGCGGTCACCCCGCAACTGGCGTACGCCGTGCTGGTGGGTGCCGTGATCGCGGTCCTGGCCTGGAACACCGGCGTGCAGCGACTCGGTGCCGCCAACGCCGCGCTGTTCATGAACCTGGTTCCGGTGACCACCTTCGCGGTGCAGATCGCCCGCGGCTACCGCCCGGAGCCCGTCGAACTGGTCGGGGCCGCCATCACGATCGCCGCCCTGATCGCCGCGAACCTCGCCGCCCGGCCCCGGACCACGTCGTTGCCCCGGCCGACCGCGGTGACGGACCCGATCGCGGTGACCGATCCGGTGGCGGTGAGCGCCCGCTGACCCACTACCTGGGATCAGCGGTAGCAGCGACCGACAGCGTTGTCCTAGACTCGACGGCACAACTGAATACCTCATCCAGAGGGGCTGAGGGATACGGCCCGACGACGCCCCGGCAACCACCCTGCGCGCTCACCGCTGAGCGACCCGCGGGGCAGGTGCCAATTCCGTCCCCGCCGCACCGTGCGATGCGGGGAAAGATGAGAGGACTCTCGACATGACGTCGACGCTCGTCGCCTCCGGCATCGACACCTCCGCCAGCCCCGCCCGCGCCCTGGTCTGTCGTGCCTGTTCGGCCCGCTACCCGCTCGCCGCCCAGCACGCCTGTTACGAGTGTTTCGGCCCGCTGGAAGTCGACTACGACACCGCCGCGCTGGCCGCCGTCACCCGCGAGCAGATCGAGGCCGGCCCGAACAACATCTGGCGCTACGCCGCGCTGCTCCCCGCCGGTCAGGACCCGGCCAGCCGGGTCACCCTCGACCCGGGGCTGACCCCACTGGTGGCGGCCCCGCACCTCGCCGCCGAACTGGGCATCACCGCGCCGCTCTGGGTCAAGGACGACAGCGCCAACCCCACCCACTCGTTCAAGGACCGGGTCGTCTCGGTGGCGCTCACCGCCGCCAAGGCGCTCGGCTTCAGCCGGTTCGCCTGCGCGTCGACAGGCAACCTGGCCAACTCGGTGGCCGCCCACGCGGCCCGCGCCGGTGCGCCCTCGGTGGTCTTCATCCCCAGCGACCTGGAGCAGGGCAAGGTCATCACCACCGCCGTCTACGGCGGCGAACTGGTCGCCATCGACGGCTCGTACGACGATGTCAACAGGCTCTGCGGTGAGCTGGTGGAGACCGACGAATTCGAGGACACCGCGTTCGTCAACGTGAACGTCCGGCCGTACTACGCGGAGGGCTCCAAGACCCTCGGCTACGAGGTGGCCGAGCAGCTCGGTTGGCGGATCCCGGCGCAGGTGGTCATCCCGATGGCCAGCGGCGAGCTGCTCACCAAGATTGACAAGGCGTTCTCCGAACTGGTGGAGATCGGCCTTGTCGAGGCGCCCGCTGACGGCTGGAAGGTCTTCGGCGCGCAGTCCGCCGGTTGCAACCCGATCGCCGTCGCCCTGCACACCGAGACCGACACGATCGTCCCGGTCAAGCCCACCGGCATCGCCAAGTCGCTCAACATCGGCGACCCGGCGGCCGGCCTCTACGCCCTGGAGGCGGTCCGCCGCACCGGCGGCTGGATGGAGTACGCCGACGACGACGAGATCCGCGCGGGCATTCGCGATCTGGCCCGTACCACGGGGGTCTTCGCCGAGACCGCGGGTGGGGTAACAGTGGCCGTGCTGCGCAAGCTGGTCGAGTCCGGTCGTCTCGACCCGACGGCCGAGACCGTCGTGTTCAACACCGGCGAGGGTCTGAAGACCATCGACGCGGTGGCCGGCCAGGTCGGGCCGACCCACCACATCAAGCCCTCGCTGCGCGCCGCCCGCGACGCCGGCCTCCTCGGCTGACGGGCTCACTCGGAGCAAGGGGCCGAGTCGATCAGTCGGTAACTGGGTTTTCGCTGTGAGTGTGGAAAACCCGCCGCTACGGACTTGACGGCAGGAACCGGACGGCGCAAGATGCTCCGTGCGGGAGGGCATTTCGCCGAAGACTTTTGAAGTTCTTGCGACCCAACGCCGGAGGCGTTGTGCGAGTGTCCCTCCCGACCAACGTTCGATCGGGCCAGCGAGTAATTCGCTGGCCCGGTCGCTTTTGTAAGGTGCACGCTCACTGGCATGAGCATCACCATCGCGTCGTTCGACGGCGCCGACCGGACTTCCGTCGACGAGGCGTACCGGATCGGGTCGGCGGCCAACGACGCTGATCTCCCGGACTTCCCGCCCTTCTGCCGGCGCCGGTTCGACGCGATGTTCCACACGCCGATGCCCGGCACCCTGTCGCTCTGGGCGCTGGCCCGCCTGGACGGCGTGCCGGCCGGCTACCTGCAACTGGACCTGCCGCAGCTCGACAACACCGACAACGCCACCGCCGAGCTGCTGGTGCATCCGCGGCTGCGGCGCCGGGGCGTCGGCCGGGCCCTGCACGAGTACGGGCTGCGCCTGCTCCGCGAGCACTGCCGCAAGCGGGTGGTGGCGATGGCCGTCTCCGCGCTGCCCGGCGGCGCCGCCCGAAGCGTGGCCGGTGACGCGTTCGCCGCCGCGACCGGCACCCAGCCCGCCCTCGCCGAGGTGCGTCGTCGGCTCGACGTCGGCGAGATCGACCGGGTCGCTCTGCGGGCGGCGCTCGCCGAGGCCCGACCACGAGCGGAGGGCTATCACTCCGTCTGCTGGCAGGGTTCCACCCCGCAGGAGTACGTGGCTGACATCGCCTACCTCGACGGCCGGCTGCTGATGGACGCGCCGATGGGCGACGTGCAGTGGGAGCCTGAGCAGGTGGACGCCGAGCGGATCCGCGGCAACGAGCGGGCGCTGGACGCTCGGGGCCGCCGGCGCTACCACCTCGGGATGCGGCACGAGGCGTCCGGTCGGCTGGTCGCCTGGACGCTGCTGGACGTGGGCGCCTCCGACGACTGGCACGCGTTCCAGCAGATCACCATCGTCGACCCGGCCCACCGTGGGCACCGGCTCGGCCTCATCGCCAAGGCGGAGAACCTGCACCACCTGCTCACCCACGAGCCGGCGGTACAGGTGATCGACACCTTCAACGCGGCCAGTAACAGCTACATGGTGTCGATCAACGAACAGCTCGGTTTCCGCCCGGTGGACTGCTGGACCGACTGGCAGCTCACCCTCTGAGCCGACAGTTCACTCGGCCGTCCGTTCCAGGTGCTCGACCAGCTCGCCGACCGCGGCGTGGCCAACCGGCTGCCGACCTCGCGCAACATCTCGTCGCTGACGTACTCCGGGAAGATCCGCCGGTACCGGTTGCCGAGCGGGGCGCCGTAGGTGAGCAGGGCCACCCGCCGGCGGCAGTGGTCGGGCAGTTGAAGGATCATCACCGCCGCGAGCACGCTGCCGTGACTCTGCCCGGACAGCAGCACAGCGTTCCCATCGGCGGTGAGCTGCCCGATCCGGCGGGTCAGCTCGGGGACCGCCCGCTCGAAGTAGCACGGCGGGGCGAGCGGATGCGCGGCACGCGGCCAGAAGGTGGCCAGCTCCCAGAGCACCCCGACCAGCCGGATCGCGCCGGATCGGTAGGCGACAAGCCCCATCACCGCGAGGACCGTGGCGAACAGCCCGATCAGCAGGGCGCCCAGGTCGGTCACGAAGATCACCGGACGGGCCAGCGGCTCGCCGCCGAGTCGCAGCGCGAGCGCACCCGGGCCGGGACCGATCACCGAGAGCCCGGCCGCCGCCAGGGTGAGCAGCGCCAACACCACGTACGCGGTGGCCAGCAGCCTCCCGAGCCGATCCGTCAGCCGGGCGCGCACGATCGCGTCGCGGACGGCCCGGACCCGATCCGGGGCCGCCCGGGAGGCTTCCGGATAGTCCCGCCGGATCAGCTCCTCGGCCTCCCGACGGCGACGAGTACGGCGAAGCCGGGGCACGAGCACAGCCGTCACGACCACCAGGAGCACTGCGAGGGTGAAGCCGAGGGTGACCCAGCGGTAGGCGATCGGCGGCGACAGCGGTGGCGCGCCGGGCGGCAGCGGCCGTGCGGGCGTCGGGCTGGACCCACGGCCGCGGCCAGCAGCAGCCAGCCGGGCACTGTTGCGTCGTGCGGCGCCAGAACCAGCAGCAGAGCCACATCGAGCGTGCCCAGCGCCACCGCGATGTGAACCGAGCGCAGGCGGCGCAGCAGCGACCGTGTGTCCCAGAAGGCGGCCGAGTCGAGCCGGTCCGCACCCACACCGGGCGCGTGGTCGCTGTCCTCGGGGAGCTGCCAGGTCCGGGCACCGAGCCGCCAGATCAGGACGATAGCGATGATCGGCGGTACGGCCAGCAGCGCGAGTCGTTGCCCGGGCGGCACGTCGCCCAGCCAGGACAACTCGCGCCGCCCCTCCAGGCACCTCGGGTAGGCCGCGCACTGCCACGCGATCAGGTCGACTGACACCCCGACGGTGGAGAGCACGTACATCGCGGTCATCGTCGCGGCCAACAGCCGGCACAGCGCCCGCGCGGCGTGGCCGTCGCGTCCGGTGACCGGAAGCATCCAGACCGCGATGTTGCTGAGCATGAACGGCAAGAGCAGGACCAGGGAAAACGTCCGGGCGGCGGTCCCGCCGGTCAGCCTGCTCCAGCGGTACGCCTCAAGCGTCACCCCGTTGTGGTCCGTGGCGGCACCGTAGCCGGGCCGTGGGCGGTAGAAACCGGCGTTGTCGTCGCCCGCGACCCGCGCGACGATCGGTCGGTACTCAGGCATGAGCCGCT
>NZ_JBEZGJ010000247.1:0-1925 GCF_040649965.1 Micromonospora sp. NPDC048843 | reverse complement strand
TGTCGGGCATTCGCGCTACTGCTCGCGGACCGGACTCAGGCATGAGCCGCTGTCGGGCATTCGCGCTACTGCTCGCGGACCGGACTCAGGCATGAGCCGCTGTCGGGCATTCGCGCTACTGCTCGCGGACCGGACTCAGGCATGATGGCGGGCATGACGGAGACCCCGCATCCCCTGTACGACAGGCACGCCGACACCCTCAACCGTGCGCTGACCGCGATCACGGAGCGGGGCTACTGGTCCGCCTATCCCGAATCCCCCAGCCCCCGGGTGTACGGCGAGACCGCCGCCGCCGACGGTAAGGCCGCCTTCGAGGCGTACCTCGGCGGTGACTTCCCGCTCGACCAGCCTGGCGCGGGCGTTCGGGTCGCCACCGAGACGAGCCCGTTCGGTGTGGAGTTGGCGGTGCGTTACCCGCACGCCGGCCCCGGTGAGCTGGTCGACGCCGCCTCCGCCGCGCTGCCGGCGTGGCGCGACGCCGGCCCGCAGGCCCGGGTGGGCGTCTGCCTGGAGATCCTCGACCGGCTGCACAAGCACATCTTCGAGCTGGCCAACGCTGTGCAGTTCACCAGCGGGCAGGCGTTCGTGATGGCCTTCCAGGCCGGTGGCGCGCACGCGCTGGACCGGGCGCTGGAAGCGCTGGCGTACGCGTACGCCGAGATGACCCGGCACCCGGGCAGGGCGGGCTGGGAGAAGGCCGCCGGCAAGGGTGACCCGCTGCGGATGACCAAGACGTTCCACGTGGTGCCGCGTGGGGTGGCGCTGGTGATCGGCTGCAACACCTTCCCGACCTGGAACTCGTACCCCGGGCTGTTCGCCTCGTTGGTCACCGGCAACCCGGTGATCGTCAAGCCGCACCCGCGCGCGGTGCTGCCGCTGGCCATCACAGTGAAGTACGCCCGGGAGGTGCTCGCCGAGGCCGGGTTCGACCCGAACCTGATCATGCTGGCGGCCGAGGCCCCCGGTGAGAAGCTCGCCAGCGACCTGGCCCTGCACCGGGCCATCCGGATCGTCGACTTCACCGGCTCCACCGAGTACGGCGACTGGCTGGAGACGCACGCGCGGCAGGCATCGGTCTACACCGAGAAGGCGGGCCTCAACACCGTCGTCATCGACTCCACCGACGACTTCGCCGGCATGTGCCGCAACCTCGGGTTCACGCTGACCCTCTACAGCGGGCAGATGTGCACCACCTCACAGAACATCCTCATCCCGGCCGGGGGCATCGAGACCGACCAGGGGCACAAGAGCTTCGACGAGGTGGCCGGCGGGATCGCCGCCGCCGTCGGCAAGCTCACCGCCGACCCGGCCCGAGGTGTGGAGCTGACCGGCGCCATCGTCAACGACGGGGTGCTGGAGCGGCTGGCCGAGGTGACCAAGGTCGGCGAGCCGGTGCTGGAGTCGCGGACCGTCGCCCACCCGTCGTACGCCGACGCGGTGGTGCGTACTCCGACGATCGTGAAGCTGACCGCTGACGACGCGGAGACGTACGGCCGGGAATGGTTCGGGCCGATCTCCTTCGCCATCGCTACCGACTCCACCACGCACAGCCTGGAGCTGCTGCGCCGGACGGTCGGCGAGAAGGGCGCGCTCACCGCCGGGGTCTACTCGACCGACGAGGCAGTGCTGGACGCAACCGAGGCGGTGGCGGTCGAGGTCGGGGTGCACCTGTCCTGCAACCTCACCGGCGGTGTCTTCGTCAACCAGTCGGCGGCGTTCTCCGACTTCCACGGCAGTGGAGCCAACGCGGCGGCCAACTCGGCGCTGACCGACGGGGCGTACGTGGCTAACCGGTTCCGGATCGTTCAGTCGCGGCGTCATGTTTGATCGTTAGTTGCGGTTGGGGGTTTCCGGTGGCCGCGCTACGCACCGAGTACGACAAGGTGCGCGCGTTCGCCGAGCGGATGTTCGGCGACGGTTCGGTG
>NZ_JBEZGJ010000246.1:0-8125 GCF_040649965.1 Micromonospora sp. NPDC048843 | reverse complement strand
CCGCGATCTTGCAGTTTCTGCGGCGACAAAGCGGCTCAGAATGCGCGTTTCGACGACCGAAAGTGCAAGATCGCGGCGGGCGGGCGGGCGGGCCGGCGGGCAGCGAGGGTGGGGGTGGGGGTGGGGGTTGGGGTTGGATTAGCCCGCGCTGGCTGTGGCCAGCTTGAGGCTGAAGGCCAGGAAGAGGGCGGCTACGGCCGTGGTGCCACCGACCGCCAGGCGGCGGCGCTGGCGGAACTGGGCGGCCAGGAAGGTGCCCGCGAAGATCAACGCGGTCAGGTAGAGCGCGCTGGTCACCTGCGCGATCAGCCCGAGCAGCAGGAACGACAGCGCCGGCCAGGCGTAACCGGGGTCGACGAACTGGATGAAGAACGAGATGAAGAACAGGATCGCCTTCGGGTTCAGCAGGCTGATCACCAGCGCCTTGCGGAACGGGCTGCGCATCGCCGCCGGCTCCGCGGCGTCGATGAGCCGCGGCGTGCTCGGGTCGTTGCGGTCGCGCCAGCGCCGCACGGCGCCCAGCAGCATGGTCACCCCGACATAACCGAGGTACGCGGCACCGGCGTACTTGATCACCATGAACAGCGGCGGGTACGCCTTGAGCAGCGACGCCACCCCGGCGGCGGACAGGAACATCAGCACCCCGTCGCCGACGAACACGCCACCGGCGGCCCGGTAGCCGACCGCGACGCCCCGTTTGGCAGCGGTCGAGAGCACGAAGAGTGAGTTCGGCCCGGGCAGCAGGATGATGGCCACGGTGCCCAGTACGTACGTCCAGATGTCGGTGATCCCCAGCACGCCCGCCATCATCACGCCGCCGGTGCCGTCCGCAGAAGTCTTTCTCGCAGCCTGGCCTGTGCGTTCGGCCACTCGTCGACGGTCATCGCGTACTGCACGGTGTCCCGCCAGGAGCCGTCCGGGCGTTGCCGGTGCATCCGCAGTACCCCTTCCCGGGTCGCGCCGAGCCGTTCGATGGCCGCCTGGGAGCGAACGTTGCGGATGTCGGTGTGCCAGGCGACCCGTACCGCGCCCAGGTCGTCGAAGGCCCGGCTGAGCAGCAGCAGCTTCGCCTCGGTGTTGACCCCGGTACGCCACCAGGGCCGGCCGAGGAAGGTGTGGCCGATCGCCACCGCCCGCCGCTCCGGGTCGATGTCGTAGTAGGAGGTGCTGCCCACCACCGCCCCGGTCGCCGCGCACCGCTGCACCCAGGCCACCCGCTCGCCCCGGTGCTGGGCGGCCAGGGCGGTGCCGATCACCTCGGCGGTTTCGGCGGGGGCGGTGGGCGGCGCGACGCTGAGGTGCCGCCACACCACAGGGTCCGCGGTGGCGGCGTGCAACTCGTCGGCGTGCGCCAACTCGAGCGGCTCCAGCCGAACGTGCTCGCCGTGCAGCGGCACCGGGTCGTGCCAGGGCGTGCGGGGCGTCCGCAGGTACGCCGGCAGCGGCGCGGTGACCCCGGCGTCCGGCTCGGGTGCCCCGACGGTCAGTCGCAGCGGCAGCACGCCGGCCCAGTGCGGCAGATCCAGGTCGGCCTCGTCCTCGCGGACCCCGCCGGCGCGGGCCCGGACGGACACCTCGCGCAGTGGCAGCGCCAGTACGGCGGTCTCGGCCAGCTCGCGACGGCTGGGCGGACGGGTGGCGGTGCTGCGTCCCGCGCCGACCTTCTCGACCAGCGCGGTGAGCATGGCGAGCTTCTCCCGCTCGTCGGTGACCAGTCGGGCGGTGCCGTGCGCGACGACCGAGCGGTAGTTGGCGCTGTGGTGGAACTGGGAACGGGCGTAGACCAGCCCGTCGAGCACTGTCACCGCGACGCAGACCGGCAACCCGTCGTCGCCCCGGGCGGCGAGCAGCGGTCGACTGCCGGTGGAGCCGTGCAGGTAGAGCGTGTCGCCGATGCGAACGTGAAGGGTGGGTAGCACCCGTGGCTGGCCGTCGACGACGAAGCTGAGCGCGCAGTCGTACGCCTCGTCGAGCACGGCGTGGGCGGCGGCCTGGTCGTAGCTCATCTTGTCGCGGGAGCGGTGGGGTGTGGTCCGGGCGGTGGGTGGATACATGCGCGCGCCCCTTTGTTCTAGTACAATCTCTTATTTGTGTCAGCACGCTATCAGCTCATCGGTACGACAGCCGTCGAGATTTCGGCCAGCATCGAGTCGGGCATCCGTACCGGCGCCCTGTCACCGGGGGCCGCCCTGCCACCCGTACGGGCACTCGCCGCCGAGCTGGGTGTCAGCCCCGCCACCGTCGCCCGCGCCTACCAGGAGCTACGCCAGCGTGGCCTGCTCGCCACCGCCGGTCGGCACGGCACCCGGGTACGCCCCCGCCCGCCGGTGGCCGCCCGCCGCTCCGCGCTGCGCCCCCCACCGTTGCCCGGTGCCCGAGACCTGTCCCGGGGTGAACCCGACCCCCGTCTGCTGCCCCCGCTGGGCCCGCACCTGGCGGCGCTCGCCATCGAGAACGGCCCCTCGGTCGGCTACTCCGATGCCGGAGTGCTGCCCGAACTGGCCGAGGTGGCCCGTGCCCGGCTGCGCGCCGACGGCGTACCGGCCGGGGAGTTGACGCTCACCGGCGGTGCGTTGGACGGCATCGAACGGTTGCTCGGCGCCCACCTGCGCCCCGGCGACGCGGTGGCGGTCGAGGACCCGGGCTGGGCCAACCTGCTCGACCTCGTCGCCGCGCTGGGCCTGCGCCCGATCGGCGTACCGCTGGACGACGAGGGACCACTGGTCGGCGGGGTGGCCGCGGCGCTCGCCGCCGGAGCGCGGGCGCTGATCGTCACCAGTCGGGCGCAGAATCCGACCGGCGCCGCCGTCTCCGCGGCCCGCGCCGAGGCGCTGCGGACACTACTCGCCGGCCGCCGGGACCTGCTGCTGATCGAGGACGACCACGCCGCCGAACTGGCCCGCGTACCCCTGCATCCGCTCGCCGGTGCGACAGCGAGTTGGGCCTTCCTCCGTTCGGTGAGCAAGCCCTTCGGCCCGGACCTGCGGATGGCGGTGCTGGTCGGCGACGAGACGACTGTGGCCCGGGTGAGCGGCCGTACCCGGGTCGGTGCCGGCTGGGTCTCCACAGTGCTGCAACGTCTGGTGCTCGCCCTGTGGCGGGACCCGGCTGTCACCGCGTTGGTGCAGCGGGCGGCGCACAGCTACGAGCAGCGTCGCGACGGGCTGCTCGCCGCGCTGGCCGAGCACGGCCTGACCGCGCACGGTCGCAGTGGCATCAACGTCTGGCTGCCGGTCGCGGACGAGACCAGCACTGTGACAGCGCTCCGCGACGCCGGCTGGGCGGTGGCCCCCGGCGCGCTCTACCGGATCGCCGCCCCGCCGGCCCTGCGCATCACCGTCAGCTCCCTGGACACCGCCGACCTGGCCCCGCTGGCGGCAGCCCTGGCCCAAGCCGAAAAT
Organism: Micromonospora sp. NPDC048843; assembly: GCF_040649965.1. NCBI lineage: Bacteria > Bacillati > Actinomycetota > Actinomycetes > Micromonosporales > Micromonosporaceae > Micromonospora > Micromonospora sp. NPDC048843. The sequence goes on along the minus strand of NZ_JBEZGJ010000246.1, from coordinate 4,724 downwards.
CCACCCCCCTCCCAGGGCTTCCCCACCTGACCCTGCCCGCGCCCCCGCTCTCGCGATCTTGCGGTTTGTGTTGGTGAAATGTCAGACCTGTGCACGTTGGTCGGGACAGAAAGTGCAAGATCGTGGGGATTCGGGACGGCGGGGACGGGTATGCGGGCGCCCGGAGGTGGGGGACATGGCTTCTGGTGGGGCTCGTAAGGGGATCTGGATCGCGGTGGCGGTGGCGATCATCATCATCGTCATCGTGCTGATCGCGATCGCGTCCGGCGGCGACGGGGGTGGCAACGGGTACTGACACGTTGCGGCCGGGGCACCGGGGCGTATCCGGCGGCGAGCATCGAACGGGTATATAACAGTCGGCATGGCCGAGCAGACCGGGAGCGCTCCGGGCGCCCAGCGGTTCATCCCGCCCGACGCTGACACCATCGACGACCTGCGCACCGCCGCAGGCGGCTGCCGGGGCTGCGAGCTGTACCGGGACGCCTCGCAGACGGTCTTCGGCCGGGGCGACGAAAGTGCCCGCGTGGTGCTCGTCGGCGAGCAGCCCGGCGACATGGAGGACCAGAAGGGGCTGCCCTTCGTCGGCCCGGCCGGACGCCTGCTGCGCCGCGCTGTCGACGACGCCGGGCTGGACCCGGGTCACCTCTACCTGACAAATGCCGTAAAGCACTTCCGCTTTGAGTTGCGCGGCAAACGGCGGATCCACCAGACGCCGGACCAGGCGCACATCACCGCCTGCCGCCCCTGGTTGGTCGCCGAGTTCGCCCGGCTGCGTCCGGAGGTCGTGGTGGTGCTCGGCGCTACCGCCGCCAAGGCGCTGCTCGGCCCGTCCTTCCGGGTCACCCGGCAGCGGGGTGAGCTGCTGCCCTGGCCGGAGTCGGCCCAACACCCCGCCGACTTCGAACAGGTGCCGGTGGACAACGCCGGAAAGCGGGCCGACGCGCCAGAAGCTCGGCTGCTGGCCACCATCCACCCATCCGCCGTCCTGCGGGCCGACGACCAGGACAAGGCGTACGAGGGCCTGGTCGCCGACCTCACCGTCGTCACCCGCGCCCTGCCCGGCTGACCGGCGACCGCAACCCGCCCTACCCGGAGCCCGCCGAGACGCCACCGCCCTCGGCCCGAGCCGCGAAACGCAGCCGCCCCGATCCGAGCCGACGGAAATCGCCGGCCGGGTCGCGCGGCGAGGTGATACCCGCCGGAAACGGCGATGCGTGAACCACGTAACAGATCCTCTGCAGACTCATGCGAGTCGATCTTGTAGGGGAGGCCGTTATGAGCGATCAGACGCAGTCGATGGTCAGCCGGCGTGGGTTCCTGCGTACTGTCGGAATCAGCGGCGGTGCCGGAGCGATGCTCGCCACCATGGGCGCCATGGGGCTGGCCCCCAGCGCTGCGGCGTCGGTCACCCCGGCGTTCCGGCCGCCGGAGCGGTCCGACTTCACTCTCACCGGGCGTTCGGGCGCCAGCGTGGTCGTTCTCGGCGGCGGCATCGCCGGGCTCACCACCGCATACGAGTTGGGCAAGGCGGGTTACCACTGCACCATCCTCGAGGCGCGGCACCGCGTCGGTGGGCGGAACCTGACCATCCGAGGCGGCGACGTCGAGACGGACCTCGACGGGCGCACCCAGCGGGCTGGTTTCTCCGACGGGGTCTACTTCAACGCCGGGCCGGGGCGCATCGCACAGTGGATGGTGACGATGGACTACTGCCGGGAACTCGGCGTGCCCATCGAGGTCTTCACCAACCAGAACGCCGACGCCTGGATCTACAACGAGTCCGCCGGGATGACCGAGCCGGTCCGGTACCGCACCGCCAAGGCCGACGTGTACGGCTACGTCTCGGAACTGCTCGCGAAGGCCACCGACCAGGGCGCGCTGGACGCCCGGCTCACCACCGAGGACCGCGACCGGCTGCTGTCGTTCCTGCAGAGCTTCGGCGCGATCGGCGGACGGACCAGCGACTGGGCGTACACCGGGACCAACCGCCGCGGCTACTCCGCCTATCCCGGTGCGGGCAACGACGTGGGGAGCCTGCTCGGCGCGCCGCCGGCACTCTCCAACGTCTTCGCCAGCAATGTCGGCAGGTACTTCTCCTTCGAGTTCGGTTACGACCAGGCCATGCTGATGTTCCAGCCGGTCGGCGGGATGGACCAGATCACCCGCGCCCTCGCCCGGGCGGTTGGCCCGCATCGGATCCGGCTCAACGCCGAGGTGACGGGGGTGACCGACCGGGGCAGCCGGGTCGAGGTGACCTATCGGCAGGGTGGCCGGCAGTCGCAGATCACCGCCGACTACTGCGTGGCCGCGCTGCCGCCGCATCTGATGGCCCGCGTGCCGCACAATCTCGGCACGCCGGTGACCGCGGCCCTGGCCGACTTTCCGGTCACCGCCTCCGGGAAGATCGGCCTGGAGTACCGGAGCCGCTGGTGGGAGACCGATCAGCGGATCTACGGCGGCATCACCGAGACCGACCTGGACCTGTCGCACATCTGGTACCCCTCCTACGGTTTCCACGGGAAGCGCGGCCTGGTCGTCGGCTACTACAACACCGGGGCGAACGCCAGGGCGTACAGCGGTCTCACGCCGGAGCAGCGCAGCGAGCGCGCGATCAGCCAGGGTGTCAAGATCCACGGTGACAAGTACCGCAGTGAGCTGGTCACCTCGTACTCCCACGCCTGGGACCGGACCCGCTACATCGAGGGCGCCTGGACGTCACCCCGGTACGGCACGGCCGGCTACAACCTGCTGCTCCAGCCGGCCGGGCGGGTCTACTTCGCCGGGGACTGGCTCAGCCACGAGGTGGCCTGGCAGCACGGCGCGTTCGTGGCGGCCCGTTCGGCGGTCTCCGCGCTGCACCAGCGGGTGATGGCCGGCTGACCGACCCAGCCGTGCGGCGTCCAGATCTTGGACAGTTTCCGTTACGCCGTAACGGAAACTGTCCAAGATTGACATTGCGTGGCGGATCGCCCGGGTGGGTAACGGGGGTCGATGGACGTTGACAACGAGGAGCGTCGTGCGGGTGCGCCCGCTGTGGCCACCGGGCGCCGCGAGAGATGGAGGCGGTTCGTCGAGCGGGCGACCGGGTTGCAGCTCATGGCCGTCTACTGGGTGCCGATGACGCTGCTCATCGGGTTGCCGGTGCGCTGGCTGTTCGACCGGCAGGACTCACTTGTCGAAGCCGTGCTGGGCGCCGCGCTGAACACCGTCTGGATCGGGCCCTCGATCTCTCTGGTGCAGCGGGTTGTGGGCGAGGCCCGGCAGGATCCCGAGGGGATCGCGCTGCGCCAGGCGCTGCGGACCGGCACCGTGCCCGAGGACGCCGCGGTACGGGCCGAACTGCCCAACTACCTCGCCCGGCAGCGGCGCGCCACCTGGGCGGCGCTGCTGCTTGTCCTGGGTGTGTGCCTCGGGCTGGTCCTGCTCGCTCTGCTCGTCGCCGACAACGAGGGCTTCGCGGTGATCTTCGGCGTGGTCGCCGCCGTCAGTGTGGCCGTCGCCGCACGCACCCTGACCCGGATCCGTCGGCTGGCGTCCCTGCTGGCCGCGCCGGAAACACCAGGATCGGGCGGGTAGGGCGCCTCAGTCGCCCGCCGTGATCTTGCTGAACACGTCCTTGGCGGCGATCAGACCATCCTGGACCAGGTAGAGATCCACGCCGCGGAGCACCGTCCCGTCCTCCGCTGGCGGCCAGCTCCACTCGCACAGGATCCGGTCGCCGGCCGATCGGACCGCTCCGAGGGTCGGCCCAGGGCCGAGCTGGTCGGCGAAGGCGCGGCACACCGCGTCCCGACCCCGCAGGGCCACCGCCGGCCCGTCCCAGGCGCTCGGGCTGTAGGTCACGTCCTCGGCGAGGCAGGCCGACACCGCGGCCAGGTCGCCCCGGTGCCACGCCGCGTTGAGCCGCTCGACCACCAACACCCCGGCATCGCTCACCCGGGCACCATAGGCGTGGGCCGCGCCGGGAGCGACCCGGTTGCGGCGCGACGGGGCGTGCTCGCCGAACCGGGTTCGGCTGTCGGCAAAACCCACTGCCGCTGCTCGGTGCGGGTGCGCGAGGATGAGTCACCCCTTCCGACAGGAGCGCCGATGGCGACCGACCTGACCGCGCCGCGTACCACCGCTCGACCCGACGTCGCGTCGATCCAGCGGCGTACCCTGCGGCTGCTCTTCACCACCCAGATCATCGGCGGGATCGGCGTGACCATCGGCATCGCCGTGGGCGCGCTGCTCGCGGCACGGATCGCCGGGACCGCGGTGGCCGGTGTCGCACAGAGCGCCGGGGTGGTCGGTGCCGCGCTGCTCGCCGTCCCGGTCACCCGGATCATGGCGCGGCACGGCCGCCGGCCGGGCCTGGTGCTGGCGTACGCGGTCGGCGCCGTCGGTGGCCTGCTGGTGGTGCTGGCCGCTGCGACCCGCTGGGTGCCGCTGCTCTTCCTCGGCATGCTGCTCTTCGGCGGGGGCACCGCCGCGAACCTCCAGGCCCGCTACACGGCGGTGGACCTCGCCGAGCCGGCCCGTCGCGGGCGGCAGCTCTCCCTGATCGTCTGGGCCACCACCATCGGTGCGGTGGCCGCGCCGAACTTCGCCGCGCTTGCCGACCGGGTCACCACCGGCTGGGGGTTGCCCCCGCTGGCCGGCCCGTTCGCGTTCAGCGCGGCCGCGTTCGTGCTGGCTGCCGTCGTACTCCTCGGGTTGCTCCGGCCCGACCCGCTGCTGCGGTG
>NZ_JBEZGJ010000245.1:0-8170 GCF_040649965.1 Micromonospora sp. NPDC048843 | reverse complement strand
TCCCCCACCCCCCCCCCGCGGCCCCCCCACGAAGCCGGTCGAGGGGGCCCCGCAGTGGTGCCGGGGTGGAACCGGTCCGCCGGGTGCCGGACCCCTCAGGCGGCCCGGCGGACCGGTGTCTGGTGGTGATCCGGGGTCCCGACCCGGATCACCCGCTCAGCGGCTCGTGCAGGTGATGGTGGCCGGGGACGTGTTGTTACCGGCCCACGAGCCGAGGAAGCCGGCGGTGGTGCTGGCCCCGGCGGCGAGCGCGCCGTTCCAGCCCGTGTCCCGGACCGACACGGCGGCTCCGGTCTGGGTGTGGGTGCCGCCCCAGAACTGGTCGATCCGCTGGCCGTCGGTGAAGGTCCAGCCCAGCGTCCAGCCGGCGATGGGGGCGCTTCCCGCGTTGCGGACCACCAGCTCGGCCTGAAATCCCCCGGACCAGGAGCCGGTCACCCGGTAGGTCGCCGCGCAGCCGACGGACGGCGGCGGCGTGGTGGGCGGTGGGGTCGTCGGGGGTGGCGTGGTCGGGGGTGGCGTGGTCGGGGGTGGCGTGGTCGGGGGCGGCGTGGTCGGGGGCGGCGTGGTCGGGGGCTCGCCGCCGCTGCGGTCGGCGACCAGGATGCCGCGACCGTTGGTGCCGAGGTAGACCCGACCGTGGACACGCGGGTCGCCGGTCAGCGCCTCGGTCGGATTGCCGTATTGGTGGCGGTCGTCGTTGACGCGTACCCAGGTCGCGCCGGCGTCGTCGGAACGGTGCACGCCCGGTTGACCGTTCACGGTGCCGTAGAGGAACACGGCGGGGTTGGTCCGCCCGGGTGCCGCCTTGCCGAAACCGACGTTGCCGGAGGCGCTGACGCCGTCCAGCCTGGTGAAGCTGGCGCCGGCGTCGGTAGAGCGCCACAGACCACCCGGCCCCGCCAGCCACAGTTCGCCGGCCCGGCCCGGCAGCGCCTTGAACCGCACGTCGGTGGTGGGCAGCCCGGCAGCCGCGGTCGGGGTGAAGCTGGCCCCGCCGTCGGTGCTCAGGTAGAAACGCCCGCCGCTGAAGCCGTAGAACCGGGTGGGGTCGACCCGGTCGGACTCGACAGTGGCGTTCGCCGGGATGCCTGTCGACGCTGCCCAGGAGTTGCCGAAACCGACCGAGTGGACGACGCGTTGGCCCGCGTCACCGGGCGCCCAGACGAAGCGGCTGCCGTCGGCCGCGGCGGCCACCGTGCCACCGAGGTTGACCCCGGACGGTTCGGTGCCCTGGAACCAGGTGGCGCCGCCGTCGGTGGAGAAGGCGACGTGACTGTCGTTGGGCCGGTCGGCGTCGGTGAAGTTGCCGGCGCGTACCAGCACCGCGGGCTTGCTCTCGGCGTAGTCGAGGCTGGTGGTCGACGTGAACACCGGCTGGGTGAACAGCATCGACGGAATGGCGTCCAGGTCGGTGTGTCGGAAGCCGCCGACGTCGCCGAGCGCGCTGATCAGGGGTGCGCCGCTGGGCGGGCTGATCAGGTCGAGGACGGCTGTCTCCTCCAGCCCCCGGACCATGGGCCGGATGGTGAACTGACCGCCGGTGTCCCACTTGGTCAGGTCGGTGGTGCCGTAGATGGTGGCGCCGGTGCCGTACATCATGCGGTTGGAGTCGTGCGGGTCGATCTCCACCGACTCGTTCATCCAGCCGAGCTTGGGCGAGGCCTCCGGAGGCGCCGGGTTGACGCCGAAGGTCAGCCAGGGCACCGAGCTGATGTCCATCGTGTAGCGGCGGGACCGCTCGGGATAGTTGCTGAACTCCCAGATCCGGGTCCAGGTCGCCCCGCCGTCGGTGCTGCGGAAGAAGATGGCGTCCGGCCACCAGGAGACCTGGGTGGCCACCATCAGCGTGTTCGGGCGAAGCCGATCGATGGTCAGCCCGCTGTAGCCGAAGTAGGCATCGGCGCTGGTGGAGGGCACCGGGCTGATCCGCGTCCAGGCCCCGGTCGACCGGGTGAACTTCCAGACGTCGCCCTTGCCGCCGTCGTACGGGCCGCCGGTGTCGCTGGTGGCGATGTAGAGGTGACCGCCGACCGGGTCGACGACCCCCTTGTGGGCCAGGTAGCCGGTGGGCTGACCGGGGACGCGCGCCCAGGTGACGCCGCCGTCGGTGCTGCGGTAGACCGGGTTCTCCTTGTCTGCCACGCCCACGTAGATGGTCTGCGTGGTGGAGCCGGCGGTGCCTGTGCTCTTGTCGAAACTAACCCAGGTCAGGCCCTGGTTCTGCCCGTTGTAGCCGTTCGGGTCGCCGGGGTCCGCCCGGTAGTTGCCGACGTTGGGGAAGGCGGCGACGCGGGCCCAGGTCACGCCGTGGTCGGTGCTGCGCCAGAGCCCGTTGCCGCCCTCGGCGCCGTAGTACACGATGCTGTTCCGGTTGGGGTCGACGGCGAGCCGCTCCCCCATCCCCCGGCCCGGCATGTTGCCGCCGTTCTTGAACGGCAGCTCGGTGGCCTGCCAGGTGGCGCCCTTGTCGGCCGAGCGCAGGATCGCGCCGTTGTTCGGGTCCCAGCCGTTTGTGTACATGCCGACCGCGGCGTACACCCGGTTGGTCTGCACCGGGTCGGTGGCGATGCTGACCACGCCGTTGTAGCCCCAGCGGTCGGCGCCGACCCAGTCGAGCAGCGGCGTCCAGGACTGGCTGGTCTGTTCCCAGCGGTACGCCCCGCCGATGTCGGTGCGCGCGTAGATGAGGTTCTTCTCGGTGGGGTTGAAGACGATGCCGGGTACGAAGCCACCACCGCCCACCGGGACGTTCCGCCAGGTGTACGCCTCCGCTGCGGCCGGGGTGGGGGCCGACCCAGCGGCGGTGAACGGGACCACCACGACGGCTGTGGCGGCGGCCAGCACGGACACGACCGTGCCGGCGAGACTTCTCCGCATCTGCGGTTCCTCTCGGGATGGAGCCCCGGGGGACGGGGTCGATCGCCTGGATGACGCCGTGGCCCGGGGGACGAGCACGACGTCGGGGACGGGCAGAGCTGCCCTGGCTCCACCACCCGACGCGACGGCTCCCGCGATCGAGGAACGCGATTACCGTAACCGAAATCGGCTCGCTTTGGAAGCGCTCCCATCATCGATGTTCGTCCCCGTTTCCCACCCGTGCCGCCCAGGTCGGGCCTCGCCGTCACCCGGTCCGGGCGAGGGCGGCTCACCCGGGGCGGCGGCAGGATCGCAGCACGGCGGACCTCGGGCCGAGGCCAGCACCCCGGTCCGCCATCGGAACAGCGGAGGAGGGACAGATGGCCATCGCGGAGATCAACCGCACCGACCAGGACATCCAGTCCGCCGTGCTCGACGAGCTGACCTGGGAACCGCGGGTGCAGCCGCACGAGATCGGCGTGACCGTCGCCGAGGGCGTCGTCACCCTGACCGGCCGCGTGGACAGCTACGCCAAGAAGTGGGCCGCCGAACGGGCCGCCCACCGGGTCGCCTCGGTCCGGGCGGTCGCCAACGACGTGGCCGTGCAGCTCACCAACGGCACCGAGCGCGCCGACAGCGACCTGGCCGCCGCGGCCAGCCACGGGCTGGAGTGGGACGCGTTCGTGCCCATCGAGAAGCTCCAGGTCACCGTCTCGGCCGGCTGGGTGACGCTGCACGGCGACGTCGAGTGGGAGTACCAACGGCGAGCCGCCGAACGCGCGGTGGCCCGGCTGACCGGCGTACGCGGGGTGAGCAACGGCATCACCGTCCGGCCGGCCACCGCGCCGGACGCCCGCAACCTGGCCGACCGGATCGTCGACGCCCTCGCCCGGGCCGGAGCGACCGAGGCCGAACGGATCAGCGTCCGGGTGCACGGCGACACCGCGATACTCGCCGGGTTGGTGCACTCGATGCCCGAACGGGCCGAGGTCGAGCAGGTTGCCTGGTCCGCGCCGGGCATCCGGGAGGTGCAGAACCACATCGCCGTCGCCCCGGTGCTGCACTGAGCGGGCGCGGGCGCCCGCTCAGCGGGCGCTGAGCGGGCGCGGAACCACCCGGGGTGGGTGAGTCCGTCTCACCCACCCCGGGAGCAGGCTGGGGGCATGAGTGATCCGAACGGGCTGATCCAACCGGGGCGCACCGCGCCCGGTTTCACGCTGCCGGCCACCCCGGACGGGGCTCTGCTGGGGCCTGAGCAGTTCCGTGGCCGGCCGGTCGTGCTCGCCTTCTACCCCGCCGACTGGAGCCCGGTCTGCGGTGACCAGATGTCGCTCTACCAGTCGGCAGCACCCGTCTTCGCCCAGTACGAGGCGGTGGTGCTCGGCATCTCGGTGGACGGCATCTGGTCACACCGGGCGTTCGCGGAGAGCCGGGGCATCGAGTTCCCCCTGCTGGCCGACTTCGAGCCCAAGGGTGAGGTGGCCCGCAGCTACGGCGCGTACATGCCGAACGGTGAGGCGGCCCGCGCGCTCGTGGTGCTGGACCCGGCCGGGAAGGTGACCTGGAGCTACCTGTCACCGCCCGACGTCAACCCCGGCGCCGACGGCATCTTCGACGCGCTGGACCAACTTGCCGCCGACCGGAAGGTGATGGCCAGATGAGCACGCCACTGCAGGTCACCGCCCGACTTCGAGACCCGGTGACCACCGACGACCACATCCGGGGGCCGGCCGACGCGGCGGTGACCATCGTCGAGTACGGCGACTTCCAGTGCCAGTTCTGCGGCGCCGCGTATCCGAACCTGCACGAGTTGCTGCGACAGCGGGCCGACACCGTACGGCTGGTCTACCGCTACTTCCCGATCGCCAACGTGCACCCGTACGCCGAACGGGCCGCCGAGACGGCCGAGGCCGCCGGGGTTCGGGGCCGGTTCTGGGAGATGCACGACTGGCTCTACGAGCATCAGGACCAGCTCGACCCGGTGCACCTCTCGCTCGGCGTCGAGCAGGTCGGGTTGCCGCCGGACGAGTTGAACGCCGAGGTGGAGAACCGTGCGCACGCGGACCGGGTGCGCCGGGACTTCGTCGGCGGCATCCGCAGCGGGGTGAACGGCACCCCGACCCTGTTCGTCAACGGCATCCGCCACGACGGCGGGTACGACCTGGCGGACCTGCTGACGGCAGCGGACGCCGCCGCCAACGCCTGACCCGCTCAGATCAGCCGCAACTCGCGCGCCCGCCGGACCGCCTCACGCCGGCGGGTCGCGTCGAGTTTGCGGTAGATGTTGCGGACGTGGGTCTTCACGGTGTTGACCGAGAGGGACAACTCGCTGGCGATCTCCACGTTGGACAGGATGCTCTGCAGGTAGCGCAGGATAGTCAGCTCCCGCTCGGTGAGCGGCTCGTCGAGCGCGCCCCTCGCCCCGGCGGCCGGCCCGTCGGCGCCCTGTCCCGCGCCCCGCACCAGGTCACTGACCAGCGTGAAGTGCGCGGTGCCCGCGTCCAGGTGCGCGGCCAGCAGGTCCCGCACGTGCGGTTCGGCGCGGGTGAAGGCCCTGCGGCAGCCCTGCGGGCCGGCCAGGTCCAGCGTCTGCTCGAGGATCCGACCCGCCCGACGCGCGTCCCCGGCGCGCTGGGCCAGCACCGCGTCGAGCAGACCGGCGTCCAGGCGTACCGGTAGGGGCCAGGCCGTGGCGGCCGGCGCCTGCCAGTCCGGCAGGGTCCGTTGAGCGGTGGCGGCGTCGCCGGCACTCAGCTGCACCTTCGCCAACGTCACAGCGAGCACCGGGTCGGCTCCCTCGTCGGCGGCGTCGGCCAGCAGCTCGCGGGCGGAGTCCAGGTCGCCCCGCGCGGCCCGCAGTTCGGCCTCCGCGGCCCGCAGCAGACCGGTCAGCTCGCCGGCGGACGGCCGGTCGGCAAGCGCCTCCCGGGCCCGGACGAGCAGCCGCTGGCCGGTCGCCGGGTCGCCGGAGTCGCGGCGTAGCTGCGCCCGGCACAGCGCGGCCACCGCCGCCGCCACCGGTTCGTCGGGGGCGGCGGCCAGCCAGTCGCCGCGCACCTCGGGGTCGCCGGCCCAGCCGCCGGTCACGTCGAGCGCCGGGAGGGCGAGGGCAAGGTTCGCCGTGGCCTCCTCGGGCTGGTCGCGCAGCAGCGCCACCACGGCGAGAGCCAGGTACGCGTGGCCGCAGTCGAGCCGACAGGACCAGCCCCGACAGGGCGGCATACCGAGCGCGTCCCTGGCCGCCCGCTCGGCTGCCCGCAGCTCGCCGCGCACCGCGAGCAGCAGCGCGGCGCGGCTCGCGGCGACCAGCTCGGTACGCGGTCGGCCGGCTTCCCGAGCCGCCGCCCGAGCCCTGACGAACCGGGCGGTGGGCAGCGCCCCGTCGGCCAACTCGACCAGCCCCAGCGCGGTACCCGTGAACGCTCGTAGGTCCAGGTCGTCGGCGGCCCCGCCACCACCGGCCGTCGGGGCGGAACCGGTCACCCGCGCCGGCAGCCGGGTCGGCGTGGCTTCCGCCGGGCGGGTGCGCAGCAGTCGGGCGGCGGCGGCCCGGACCTCGCTACGGTCGTCGGCGAGCCGGGCCACTGTCAGCTCCAAGGCGGTGACCAACCGCAGGAACCGGTCGCGGCGCGGAACCGGCAGGCCCGCGGCGTGCCCGGCGGCGGCCCGCAGGTGACCGGTGGCGGCCGGCAGGTCACCGGCGTACGCGCGCTCGGCGGCGCAGGCCAACGCCACCTCCGGGTCGGCGCGGATCACGTCCGCTGGCGGCGGCGTGGGTGCCGGGGCGTGCACCGGGTCCCTGTCGAAGCGGGTCAGCTCCGGCCAGTGCGCGACGAACAGGTCACCGGCCAGGTCCCAGCGGCCGGCGGCCAGGGCGTGCCGCAGCGCGTCGGCGGGTCGGCCGTCACCCGCGTACCAGTCGGCGGCCCGGACGTGCAGCTCGCGTAGCTCCTCGGCGGGCAACCGGGCGAGGTCGGCGCGGAGCAGGTCGGCGAGCAGGGAGTCGTACCGGTACCAGGGCGGCCGGGTGTCCTCCCGGTGCAGCAGACCACCGGTCCCGGCCAGGTCGGCCAGCACCTGCCCGGCGTCGGCGCGGCCGGTCAGCGCCTCGGCCAGGTCGGCGCAGACGGTGTCGACGACGGCGGTACGACGCAGCAGGTCCTCCTCGGCCGGGTCGAGCGTCGCCAGCACCTCCTCGTGCAGGTAGCCGGCGATCTCCGGCTGGTCTCCGCCGAACTGCCCCACCCAGCGCTCCGGGTCGGGCTGTTCGCGTACCGCCAGGGCGGCGATGCGCAGCGCGGCCGGCCAGCCGCCGGTGCGCTCCCGCAGCCGGTGCACGGCGGTCGCCGGCAGTGCGGCGGCGTGGGCCGTGAGCAGGTCGGCCACCTCGTCGTCGGTGAACGCGAGCTCGTCCGGGCCGATCTCGGTCAGCTCGCCGGCGAGGCGGAGCCGGTGCAGCGGCAGGTGCAGTCCGGCCCGCGCGCCGATCACCAGACGGAGCCGCCCCCCGGCATGGCGCAGCAGGAACTCCAGGCCGGTCAACGCCGCCGGGTCGGCGACCCGGTGCAGGTCGTCCAGGATCAGCAGCACCGGACGGTCGGCGGCGGCGAGCGTGGCGGCCAACGCCTCCAGCTGGTCGGGGCGCGGCGGCCGGTCGGGCACCGGGCCGCCGTCCGTCGCCCCGGTCGCCGACAGCAGCGCCGCGGCGAGGTACGCCCAGAGCCGGGCGGGGTCGTCGCCGGCCTCCACCGACATCCACGCCGAGACCGGGTCGTCAGCCGAGGACACCGACAGGTCGCCGGAGTCCGGCACCAACGCGCCCGGCTCCACGTCGGGTGGCGCGCCGCCCAGCCGCATCCAGGAGGCGAGCAGTGTGGTCTTGCCCCAGCCGGCGGGGGCGGCCACCAGGGTGACCGGTCCCGCGCTGCCCTCGTCCAACCGGCGCAGCAGGCGGGGCCGGGCGACCACCGGCTCCGGCGGCACGGCCGGCGTCAGCCGGGACGCCAACAGTGCTGGCCCCGGTGCCGGTTCGACCCGTACGTGATCCTGTTCCGGCACCCAGCCCCACCCCCACCACGCGCTCCGCCCCCGGTCGGCGAGCGGTTACCCGGCACGGGCCGGTTCACCCCTTCCGGGCGAGCGCGCTTCACCCGGGTGCGACAGACGATCGGGGGACGTGAACTCCGAGGACGGGTGGTACCGATGGGACGGCTGGCGCGGGCGGGACCCGCCCTGGGCGGCGCGGCGCTGGCCGGGGGCCGGTGTGTCGGTACGCCTCGGCGCGGAGGCCGTCGCCGTCAACCGCGACGAC
>NZ_JBEZGJ010000244.1:0-8321 GCF_040649965.1 Micromonospora sp. NPDC048843 | reverse complement strand
TAAGCCCGACAAGGTCACGCTCGATCCTTGGTTGTAGTGGTATCCGCGCGTCCTGATGCCACTAACTACATCCAGGATGTTGCGCGGGCCTGCGGGCCGGGATGGGGGAGTGGCGGTGATCGAGGCGGGCGGCCCGCATGCTCGGTCAGTCTCGGGTCTGCATGCCGTCGCGCAGGTTGCGCAGCAGGCCGCCGGCGTCGCTGACCGCCCGGCCCGGGAACATCGCCATGACCACGCTGCCGTGGTCGGCCCAGCCGCACACCGCGAAGTCCCCGCCCTCGCCGCTGGTGCGGCCACACTTCAGCACCCCGCCGAGATCACCCGCGGGCAGCTCCCGCAGACCGTTCACCGCGCCGGTCTCGTCCGACATCAGGCGGAAGAGGCTGTCCAGGTCCCGTTCCGGCTGCCAGAGCAGTGTGGTGCCCCCGAAGATGAGCACGGAGCGCTTGTCGTCGGCCGGGTCGCGGTAGACGGTGCCGAAACTGCGGTCCAGTTCGATGTTCGCCGCCAGGCCGCTGCGCAGATAGTCGGCAGTGCTCTTCGCCCGCTCGCTGTCGTCACGCGTCAGACCCGCCACCCGATCGGGTGAGGCCACCTGGGTGTCCTTCTGCTGCGCCACCCGCCACCCACCGACACCAAGCACGCCGGCACCGGCGAGACCGACCACAAGTGCGACCGTCCAACCGATCTTGCGGCGGCGTGACCAGCCACTGGGCCGCTCGTCGGGGTCGCCTCCGGAGTCCCGGGTGCTCAGCTGGATCGGCTCTTCGGTCAGCTCGACCGGCTCGCGGCCGCCGTCGCGCGACCGCTCGGTGAGATGTGCGTCGGACATAGCCGACACCGTACGCGAACGGCAGGTGGCGCACGTCAGGTCTGCGGAAGCCCTCCGTAGACTTGTCCGGTGACCGAGAGACTGGATGCCCGACGCCCCGACGCCCCGACCCTTGCCGGCCAGTACCAGCCCGGTGAGGTAGAGCAGCGACGGTACGAGCAGTGGGTAGCCGGCGGGCACTTCCGGGCCTCCGCCGACAGCGACAAGCCCCCGTTCACCATCGTCATCCCGCCGCCGAACGTCACCGGCTCGCTGCACATGGGTCACGCGTTCGAGCACACGCTGATGGACGCGTTGACCCGGCGTAAGCGGATGCAGGGCTTCGAGGCGCTGTGGTTGCCGGGCATGGACCACGCCGGCATCGCCACCCAGAACCTGGTTGAGCGTCAGCTCGCCGCCGAGGGGCTGTCCCGGCACGATCTCGGCCGGGAGAAGTTCGTCGAGCGGGTCTGGCAGTGGAAGGCCGAGTCCGGGGGCGCCATCCTCGGTCAGATGCGTCGCCTCGGCGACTCCGTCGACTGGGACCGCGAGCGCTTCACCATGGACGCGGGGCTGACCCGCGCCGTCCAGACCATCTTCAAGAAGCTCTTCGACGACGGCCTGATCTACCGGGCCAACCGGATCATCAACTGGTGTCCGCGCTGCCTCACGGCGCTCTCCGACATCGAGGTCGAGCACACCGACGACGACGGCGAGCTGATCTCGATCCGCTACAGCGACGAGGTCGTCGTCGCCACCACCCGGGCCGAGACGATGCTCGGCGACACCGCCGTGGCGGTGCACCCCGACGACGAGCGCTACCAGCACCTGATCGGCACCGAGGTCGAGCTGCCGCTGACCGGCCGGCGGATCCCGATCGTCGCCGACGCGCACGTCGACCCGTCCTTCGGCACCGGCATGGTCAAGGTGACGCCGGCCCACGATCCGAACGACTTCGAGATCGGCCAGCGGCACGACCTGCCCGCGCTGACCGTGATGGACGAGCGGGGTGTGATCACCGTGCCCGGCCCGTTCGAGGGGCTGGACCGGTTCGAGGCGCGACCGGCGATCGTGGCGGCGCTGCGGGAGCAGGGCCGGATCGTCGCCGAGAAGCGCCCGTACGTGCACGCGGTCGGGCACTGCTCGCGGTGCAAGACCACTGTCGAGCCGCGGCTGTCGCTGCAGTGGTTCGTCAACACCGCCCCGCTGGCCCAGGCCGCTGGTGACGCGGTCCGCGACGGTCGGGTGCGCATCGAGCCGGCCGAGCTGGCCAAGCGCTACTTCGCCTGGGTCGACAACATGCACGACTGGTGCATCTCCCGGCAGCTGTGGTGGGGGCACCGCATCCCGGTCTGGTACGGCCCGGCGGGTGAGATCGTCTGCGTCGGCCCCGACGAGGCGCCGCCGACCGGCGAGGGCTGGCACCAGGACGAGGACGTTCTGGACACCTGGTTCTCCAGCGGTCTGTGGCCGTTCTCCACCCTGGGCTGGCCCGAGCAGACTCCGGACCTGGCGAAGTTCTACCCGACCAGCGTGCTGGTCACCGGTTACGACATCCTGTTCTTCTGGGTCGCCCGGATGATGATGTTCGGCCTCTACGCGATGGACGGCCGGCCGCCCTTCGACGTGGTCGCGCTGCACGGCATGGTGCGCGATCAGTTCGGCAAGAAGATGTCGAAGTCGTTCGGCAACGTGGTCGACCCGCTGGACTGGATCGACCGGTACGGTGCCGACGCCACCCGGTTCACCCTGGCGCGGGGTGCGAACCCCGGCCAGGACGTCCCGGTCAGCGAGGAGTGGTGCCAGGGCTCCCGCAACTTCTGCAACAAGCTCTGGAACGCCACCCGGTTCGCCCTGATGAACGGTGCGCACACCACTGGCGACCTGCCCCCCACCGAGCAGCTCTCCACCGTCGACCGGTGGATCCTGTCCCGGTTGGCGCACGTCACCGCCGAGGTCGACGAGCAGTTCGAGGCGTACGAGTTCGCCAAGGTGTGCGACCTGCTGTACCACTTCGCCTGGGACGACGTCTGCGACTGGTACGTCGAGCTGAGCAAGCCGGTGCTCGCCGAGGGCGGTGAGCGCGCGGAGGCCAGCCGTCGTGTGCTCGGGCACGTGCTCGACCAGCTGCTGCGGCTGCTGCACCCGGTCATCCCGTTCGTCACCGAGGAGTTGTGGCTCGCGCTGACCGGCGGCGAGACGGTGCAGGCCGCGGCCTGGCCGGTGGCGGACCGATCGCTGGTCGACGACGCCGCCGAGGCCGAGATGGTCGGCGTGCAGCGGGTGGTCACCGAGATCCGCCGGTTCCGTTCCGACCAGGGGCTGCGCCCCACGCAGCGGGTGGCTGCCCGCCTGGACGGGCTGTCCGGCGCGGGTATCGCCGCCCACGAGCCGCTGATCCGTTCGCTGGTCCGGTTGGATCCGGCCGGTGACGACTTCCAGGCCAGCGCCACGTTGGCCATGCCCGGCGCCGTCGGTGTCGCGTTGGACACCCGGGGGTCGATCGACGTGGGCGCCGAGCGGGCCCGGCTGACGAAGGACCGCGCGGCAGCCGAGAAGGAGGTCGCGCAGGCCCGGTCGAAGCTCGACAACCCTGCCTTCATCGGCAAGGCCCCCGAGCCGGTGGTCGCGAAGATCCGCGACCGGCTCGCCACCGCCGAGGCCGACCTGGTCCGGATCAACGCTGCTCTGGAGACACTGCCCTCGTGACCGACCGTAACGAATTCGCCGCCGTCGAAGCAGAGCTGAACGCCCGCGGTTTCACCCGCATGGTCTTCGAGCTGGACCGGATCGAGTCGCTACTCGACCTGCTCGGCAGCCCTCAGCGGGCGTACCCGGCGATCCACCTGACCGGCACCAACGGCAAGACCTCCACCGCGCGGATGATCGACTCGCTGTTGCGGGCGCACGGGCTGCACACCGGGCGGTACACCAGCCCGCACCTGGAGACCGTCCGGGAGCGGATCAGCCTGGACGGGGAGCCGGTCAGCGAGGAACGGTTCGCGTCGGTGTACCGGGAGATCAAGCCACTGGCCGAGCTGGTCGACGCGCGATCCGACGAGCCGCTGACGTACTTCGACATGACCACCGCGCTGGCGTTTGCCACCTTCGCCGACGCGCCGGTCGACATCGCGGTGGTCGAGGTGGGCCTCGGCGGGGCCGAGGACGCCACGAACGTCCTCCAGGCCGGGGTCTGCGTGATCACCCCGATCGGGCTGGACCACACCGAGTGGCTCGGTGACACGCTCCAGGACATCGCGCTGGCGAAGGCCGGCATCATCCACCCGGGGGCCACAGTGATCTCGGCGGCCCAGGAGGAGGAGGCCGCCGGTCCCCTCCTCGAACGCTGCGCCGAGGTCGGGGCCACCATCGCCCGGGAGGGCGGCGAGTTCGGCGTGCTGGGTCGGGCGGTCGCGGTCGGCGGTCAGGTGCTCACCCTCCAGGGGCTGGGTGGCGTGTACGACGACGTGTTCATTCCGCTGCACGGTGCCCACCAGGCGCAGAACGCGGCAATGGCGCTCGCCGCCGTGGAGGCGTTCCTCGGCGCGGGGGCTCGACGTCAGCTGGACATCGAGGCGGTCCGGGAGGGCTTCGCCTCGACCAGCTCCCCGGGTCGGCTGGAGCGGGTCCGTAACGCCCCGACCATCCTGCTGGACGGTGCGCACAACCCGCACGGCATGAAGGCCACGGTCACCGCGCTCCAGGAGGAGTTCGCGTTCAGTAAGCTGGTGGCCGTGATCGGCGTGCTGGCCGACAAGGACGCGGAAGCGCTGCTGGAGTTGCTGGAGCCGGTGGTCGACCAGGTGGTGGTCACCCGCAACACCTCGCCACGGGCGATGCCGACGGAGGAACTCGCCGCGCTGGCCGCCGAGATCTTCGGCGAGGAGCGGGTGGCTTCGGCCGAGGAGATGCCGGACGCCATCGAGCTGGCGGTGGCGATGGCCGAGGAGGACGTCCCCGGTGAGCTGAGCGGCGTCGGTGTGCTGGTCACGGGGTCCGTGGTGACTGTCGCCGACGCGCGTCGGCTGCTGAAGCGATGACCAGCCCGGAGCGGGACCCGCACCCCACCGAGGACCCGACCGGCACGCCGGTCGAGCAGCCAGCGGGGGAGGAGCCCACGGCGGGGCAGCCGCGACGCTCCGGGTTGCGCAACCCGGAGCGGGCGGTACGCGGTCTCGGTGCCGGCACCCTCAGCCTGGAGGCGCTGGTGCTGTTGCTGGCGATCCAGCCGATCCGGGTGGTCGGCGGTGACCTCGGCGGCGCCGCGATCGGTGCGGTGGTGGCACTGGCGGTGGCCGCCGTGGTGCTCGCCGGCATGATGCGTCGCCAGTGGGCCTGGAACGCCGGCACCGTGCTCCAGGGCCTGCTGTTGCTGGGCGGTCTGCTGCACTGGTCGCTGCTCGGGCTGGGCATCATCTTCGCCCTGGTCTGGGCGTACGCGCTGCACGTTCGCCGCGTCATTCTCGGCTGACGCCGGACCCGGCTGGCGCCGTCCGAAGGCGGGCCGGGTCAGGCGTCGGCGCGTTCGCGCCACTGGGTGAGCGCGACGCCGTGGCCATCCGGGTCGCGGAAGGCCGCCGCCCACCCCTCCAGCTTGGTGCCCCTGTTGACCACCCGGGGCGCGTACGTGAAGCGGACGCCCGACCCGCGCAACCGCTCGTACGCCGCCTCGATGTCGCTCACCTCGAGGTTGACGTGCACGAGTCGGCGGCTGATGGGCGCCGCCCCGGTCACCTCGCGCAGGACGATCCGGGTCGACCCGGAGGCCAGGACGGCGTTGTGGGCACCCTGGTCGACCTCGCTGAAGCCGAGCACGTCGCGGTAGAAACCGAGCGACCGGGGCAGGTCGGTGACCAGCAGGGTGAGGCCCACCCCGCTGATCGGCGCGGCCGGATCCGCGGCCGAGCCAGCGTCGAACCCGAAGATCGCCTGGTCCAGTTCCTCGTCGGTCACTGTCGTGGGTGCGGTCCCGGCCGGGGAGGGATCATCCAGCGGAAGATCGAGTGGGTCCAGCGGGTCGGCCGCGCCCGTGCCGGACCGCTGCGCGGGCGGCGGGTCGAAGCGTTGCGCGCTGGGCTGCTCGAAGCGTTCGGCGCCGGGCTGCTCGAAGCGTTCCGCGCTGGGCGGGTCGACGGGATCCTCGGTGGGCGGTGCGGTCGTGCCGCCCGCTCCCGAAGCGTCGAACCGGTCGGCGGCCGGCTCGTCGAAGCGCTCCTCGGCGGGCGGGCGCGGCGCCGGAGTGGTCGCCCGTCGGGGCAGCCCGCCGGCCTGCGGCTCGACGACGACACCCTCCAACACCACAGGGCCACCCGGGCTCTGGTGCATCACCACGGGCTCGCGCTCCTCGGGCACGACGCCCGGGTCGTCGCGCCGGAGGTCGTCGCGCCGAAGGTCGGTCCGCGAAGGGTCGGTGCGCGAAGCGTCGGTGCGCAGCGGGTCACCGAGCGGGTCGCGGAACGGGTCACCGACCGGGTCCCGGAACGGGTCACCGACCGGGTCGCGGAACTCGTCGCGGAAGTCGTCGTCGGGTGCGCGGTCTGCCCACGGCGGCGCGTCCTGCTGGATCAACAGCTCGTCCATCGCCTCCGCGTCGGCGAACTCCGGGGGTAGATCGGCGACGGCAGCGGCGGTCTCGGCATGGGTCGGCACCTCGTCCCAGAGGACCTTGACGTGCCGTTGGTCGTCCAACGCGACCCGGATCGGCAGAGTCTGGCCCAGCGACGGCCACTTGGAGACCGGCACCCTCGGCTCAATGATCTTCTTGGAGCGCGGCGGCAGACCAGGGGCGTCAATGACCAGTTGAAGTTCGCAGCGGCCGAACGCGTACTGGGTGGGTGGTTCGGAGGCGCTGTGCACGTGCCCGACGCCGACGACCCACGTGCGACCGCCGCCGCGTACGGTAGCCAGCGCGATCGCCAGCACCAGCAGGGCGACCCCGAGGGCCACGATGGCCCAACTCGTCATGCCGAGCCCGAACAGGACGACGAACGTGGCCACGGTGCCCAGCACCGCGCCGATCAGCTTGCGTACCGGCGCGATGGGTCGGTTCCCGCCATTCGCCACAGTGGACCTCCCGGGGTCAGGACCAGGCTAGGCCGGATCGGCCACCGGGGGAAAGACCGGCCGCCGCGCCGGCGCCGGGACCGGGTCGCTAGGCTGACCGTACCGATCCCAAGCGTTCAGCGCGTACAGGAGGAACCCAGCGTGTCCAGCAACAGCCCGGATGAGCGCAGCCTCGTTCTGATCAAGCCCGACGCGGTCCGCCGCGGCCTGGTCGGCGAGGTCCTCTCCCGCTTCGAGCGCAAGGGGCTGCGGATCGACGCGATGGCGCACCGGACGATGGATGCCGCGCTCGCCGACGAGCACTACGCCGAGCACGTCGACAAGGCGTTCTACCCGCCGTTGAAGGACTTCATGACCGGCGGCCCGCTGGTCGCCCTGGTGCTCTCCGGCGACCAGGTCATCGACGTGGTTCGCGGTCTGGTCGGCGCCACCGACGGACGCAAGGCCGCCGCCGGGACCATCCGGGGTGACCTGTCCCTGTCCAACCGGGAGAACCTGGTGCACGCCTCCGACTCGACGGACAGCGCCAAGCGCGAGATCGCGCTCTGGTTCCCCGAGCTGGGCTGACGCCCACCGGCCGGGGCCGACCGACGACGCCCGGTTTCAGCCGACCGCCGGCACCTTCGCCGGGTTGCCGACCACGTAGATCCCGGTGATCCGTCCGTCGGCCGCGGCGATGGTCAGCGTGTACCGACTGCCGTCGGCGCGGGTGATCAACATTGCCGGTTCGCCGTTGAGCTCGACCGGATCCATCGCCACTCGGTGACGTGGACCGTAGACCCCTGCGTAGAACCGGGCGATCCGGTCGGCGCCGGTGACCGGGTTGAGGGCGGCCCGCGCCCGACCGCCGCCGTCGTTCCACGCGGTGGCGTCGGCGGCCACCAGGTCGGTGAGCCTCGCCAGGTCACCCTCGCGGGCGGCGGCGAGGAACGCGTCCAGCAGCCGCTCCCGCTCCGGGCGGCTGGCGGTGAACCGACGCTGCTCCTGCCGTACCCGGCCGTTCGCCCGGTGGTACAGCTGCCGGCAGTCGTCGACGGACCGGTCCAGGATCTCGGCGATCTCCGCGTACGGCAGGTCGAAGGCCGTGTGCAGGACGTACACCGCCCGCTCCGGCGGGGTGAGCCGCTCCAGGACGTGCAGCAACGCGGTGGCGAGCGAGTCGCGTAGCTCCACCCGGTCCAACGGCCCGAACGGCGAGGGCGCGGTCGGCACCGGCTCGGGCAGCCACGTCCCGACGTACGTCTCGCGGGCCGCCTGCCGGACCCGCAGCCGGTCCAGGGCCAGCCGGGTGACCACCCGGGACAGGTACCGGCGCGGCTCCTCGACCCGGGCCCGATCCACACCCAGCCAGCGCAGGTACGCCTCCTGGAGCACGTCCTCCGCGTCGTGCCGGCTGCCGAGCAGGCGGTACGCGAGCCCAAGCAGCATCGGCCGGTGCGCTCGAGGC
>NZ_JBEZGJ010000243.1:0-8490 GCF_040649965.1 Micromonospora sp. NPDC048843 | reverse complement strand
GCCCGGAGCGCCGTGCACACCGCCGCCCGGGTGCGCCGACGCGCTGGCCAGGAAGAGCCGGTCCACCGGGGTGTCCGCCCGGCCCAGGCCAGGGATCGGGCGCAGGAAGAGCTGCTGGTACGCGGCGGCGGTCCCGCCGCCGAGCGCGCCACCGACCAGGCTCGGGTTGCCCTTCTCCAGGTCGGCCGGTCCGGCCACGTGTCGGCCCACGATCAGGCTTCGGAAACCCGGGGCCGCCGCCTCCAGCGCGTCCTCCATCCGCTGTACGTGCCCGGCGACCTCCTCGGCCCGCCAGTTCCGCCGGAACGGCAGATGGGTGTACGACCAGAGCGACTCGGTGCCCGGCGGGGAGTGGCTCGGGTCCGCCACCGACATCTGCCCGACCAGCAGGAACGGGTCGCGGGGCAGTTCGCCACGGGCCAACTCGCTGGCGTAGTGGGTGAGCCCGTTCAGGTCCGCGCCGAGGTGCACCGTGCCGGCGCCGGCCAACTGCCGGTTCGCCCAGGGCACCGGCGCGGAGAGCGCCCAGTCCACCTTCAGCGTGGAGCCGTCCCACCTGAAGTGCGCCAGGTCCTCCACCAGCCGGGACGGCAGCGCCGCCGCGCCCACCAGGTCGAGGTAGAGCGCAGGCGCCGGCACGTCGGCGAGCACGGCCCGCCGGGCCCGCCACAGCGCGCCGCCGACGGTCCGGACCCCCATCGCCCGGCCCCGGGCGGTGAGCACCCGGTCGGCACGGGCACCGTAGATGATCGTCCCGCCGCGCGCCTGTAGCCGATCCACCAGCGCGTTGGTGATCTGCTGCGCGCCGCCGTTCGGCACCGGCCAGCCGACCTGCTGGCCGAGCATCGCCAGCAGCCAGCCGTACACCCCGGAGCCGGCCTCCTCCGGGGAGAGGTCGGTGTGCAGGGCGCAGCCGGCCAGCAGGGCCGGCCCGCCGGGACCGTCGAAGAGTTCGTCGCCAAGCTTGCGGACCGGTACGACCAGGCGCCGCGCGAGTCGCAGCGCGCCGGCGACGCGCAACCGACGCAGCAGGCCCAGCCCCCCGCGTACCGGCGGGAACGGCGAGGTGATCGCCTCCAGCATCGGCTCGGCCACGTCGAGCCAGTCGGTGTACGCGTTGAGCCAGCGCTTTCCGTCCCCGGGTGCGAACTGCTCCAGCGACGCGGCTGTGACGTCCGGATCCCGGTTGATCACCGCTGCTCGACCGTCCGGCAGCAGGTGCGCCAGCACGTCCGGCGAGTGCCGCCAGGACAGCCCGTGTCGGCCCAGGTCCAGGCCGCCCAGCACCGGCGAGGCGTACCCGAGGGGGTAGAACGAGCTGTAGAGGTCGCTCAGGTAGCCGGGGGCGGTGACCTCGGCGGAGCGGACAGCGCCGCCGGGCACCGCTGTCGCCTCCAGCACCACCACGTCCCAGCCGGCGTCGGCCAGCAGGTTGGCCGCCACCAGGCCGTTGTGCCCGGCGCCGACGACGACGGCGTCCGCGCTCTGCGCGGTGGTGGTTGTCATCGGATCCGCCTACCCGGCGCGCAACCGGGCGAAACGCGTTTGCCTCGTCGAGGCCGGGGCATCCAGCGCCGCATGTACACGGTTGCGCAGCTGGTGGGCGGGGTGTGGGGTGCGGGCGGCGACGGCGGCGAACTGGTGGTGCGTGATCCGGCGGACGACGCGCCGGTGAGCACGGTGCCGGTGGCCACTGCCGACGAGGTGGGCAAGGCGACCCAGGCGGCCCGCAACGCGGCGGCCCAGTGGGCGGCGACCGCCCCGGCGGAACGGGCGGCGGCGCTGCACCGGGCAGCGGACGCGGTGGAGGCGGTCATCGAGGAGTTGGCGGCGGCGGTCACCGCGGAGATGGGCAAGCCGTTGGCGGACGCCCGCGGCGGCGTCGAGGCGGGGATCGGCACCCTGCGACAGTATGCGGAACTGGCACCGCTGCGCGGTGGGCGCACGCTGAACGGCGAAACCGACGCGCTGGACTTCCTGACCCCCCAGCCACGCGGGGTGGTCGCGGCGATCACCCCGTGGAACGACCCGGTGGCGGTCTCCTGTGGGCTGCTCGGCGCGGCCCTGGTGACCGGGAACGTGGTGCTCTACAAGCCGAGCGAACGGACACCGGCGACGGGCTGGCTGCTGGCCCGGGCACTGGACCAGGCACTGCCGGCCGGGGTGTTGTCACTGCTCACCGGTGGCCCGGAGGTGGGCGCGGCGCTGGCGGCGCAGGACGTCGACGTGGTGGCCCACGTGGGTTCCACAGCGACCGGACGGGCGATCGCCGCCGCGGCGGCCCGTACCGGCGCGAAGGTGCTCCTGGAGAACGGCGGCAGTGACCCGTTGATAGTGGACGCGGGCGTCGACCCGGAGTGGGCGGCGGAGCAGGCCGCGCTCGGCGCGTTCGCCAACGCCGGGCAGATCTGCGTGGCGGTGGAGCGGCTCTACGTGCACCGGGAGGTGGCCGACGACTTCGTGGCCGCGCTGGTACGACACGCCGGAGCGCTGCGGGTCGGGCCGGGCCGGGACCCGGGCACCGAGCTGGGTCCGCTGGTCGACCGGCGGCACCGGGACCACGTGCACGGGCAGGTGGCGGCCGCGCTGGCGGACGGCGCTCGGGTGCGGGTGGGCGGTGAGGTCCCGGACGGGCCGGGGGCGTTCTACCCGGCCACCGTCGTCACCGACTGCCGCCACGACATGCCGCTGGTCCGGGAGGA
Source organism: Micromonospora sp. NPDC048843 (assembly GCF_040649965.1). NCBI lineage: Bacteria > Bacillati > Actinomycetota > Actinomycetes > Micromonosporales > Micromonosporaceae > Micromonospora > Micromonospora sp. NPDC048843. The sequence continues at coordinate 5,788 of NZ_JBEZGJ010000243.1, read as the reverse complement.
GACCTTCGGGCCGGTCGCCCCGGTGGTGGTCGTCGACTCGTTCGACGAGGCGCTGCGCTGCGCTGCGGACTCTCCGTACGGGCTGGCCGCCACTGTGTTGACCCCGTCGATGAGTCACGCGCAGCGGGCCTGGCGGGAGCTGCCGGTGGGCACGGTCAAGGTCAACGCGGTGTTCGGGGGCGCGCCGGGGGGTGCCGCGCATCCACGCCGGGCCAGCGGGCAGGGCTTCGGGTACGGCCCGGAGTTGCTGGACGAGTTCACTGCCACGAAGGCGGTGCACATCGAGGCGCCGGGAGGCGGGCACTGGTGAACGGTGCGGGCGGACGCAGGGGTGGCGCGTCCGCCCGCACCGCGTCGGTAGTGCTCCGGCGCGGCGGAGATCAGTCGCCGCGGGCCTTGCGGGTGGCGCGGTCGTTGGCCTTCTCGATGGCCGTGACCAGCTCCGGTTTGGTCATGCTGGACCGCCCGGGCACGTCGAGTTTGCGGGCCACCGACATCAGGTGGTCCTTTGTGGCGTTGGCGTCCACGCCGCCCGCGGTGGGGGCGCGTCGTTCCGGCCCGCCACCGGCGGCCTGCTGGTCGCTGGGGCCCTTGCGGCCCTTCGGCTCCCAGTGGTCGCCCACCTTCTCGAACTGATGCTTCACGGCGGCGAAGGCGGTGCGGTGCGACCGCTCCCCCTCGCCGTAGGTCTCGACCGCCGAGTCGTGCGTCTTCTCCCAGGTGCGCTGCGCCTTCTCCGGGGAGCGTCGCAGCGTGCTGGGCAGATCTTCGCGCCTGGGCATCTCGTCCTCCTCCGTGTCGACACTGTCGCTGTGACCGTTCCCCGGTGACCGGGCGGCAAACCATAGCGGCGGCGGCCGGGCACCGGGTGGGTTTGTCGATTTCACCATCCGGGTACCGCCGGGCCAGGCCAGACCGGACGACCGGTCATCCGGCGGCCGGGGCGCAGGGAGCGGGCATGACGACCACGGAGCCCGGTACGACGCTCGACGGCACACCGGACACCCGGGTGCCCCGACGGATGCGGCAGCTGAGCTGGCGGACCTGGCGCGGGGTGCTGGTCCGCAGCGTGCAGAACTTCGTCAACGACAACTGCTCCGACTGGGCCGCCGCGCTGACCTACTACGGGGTGCTGGCGCTCTTTCCGTCGGCCATCGTGGTGGTGGCGCTGGTCGGTCTGGTCTCCGACGGGGAGCGGACCCTGGACACCGTGCTCGACCTCGCCAACCAGGTGGGCGCCGGTTCGGTGCTGACCAAGGACGAGGGCGGCGTGGTAGGGGTGATCCGCACCGTGGTGCTCGACCAGAGCAACCCCAAGCTGCTGCTGAGCTTCGGCCTGCTCGGCGCGCTCTGGTCCGCGTCGGGCTTCATCGGCGCGTTCACCCGCGCCTCCAACGCCGTCTACGGGGTGACCGAGGGCCGCCCGGTCTGGAAGCTTCGGCCGCTTCAGATCGGCTTGGCGGCGATCACGCTGGTGCTGCTCGCTGTCGTCGCCCTCGGCCTGATCGTCAGTGGGCCGGTCACCGATGCGGTCGGCGACCTGGTCAACGCCGGCGGCCTGGCCCGCACGACGTGGAGCGTGGCGAAGTGGCCGGTCCTCGCCATGATCATGATGGTGCTGCTGTCCCTGCTGTTCTGGATCGCGCCGAACGTGCGCCAGCCCCGGTTCCGCTGGCTAACCCCGGGCGGCGCGGTCGCCCTGATCTCCTGGGCGGCGGCCTCCTTCGGCTTCGGCCTCTACGTGGCCAACTTCGGCTCGTACAACACCACCTACGGCAGCCTCGGGGCGGCCATCGCGTTCCTGGTCTGGCTCTACCTGTCCAACTCGGCGCTGATGCTGGGCGTGCAGATCAACGCCGAGGTGCAGCGCGGGCGGCAGTTGCAGGCCGGCGACCCGGACCCGGACGAGCCGGTGCTGCCGCCCCGCAAGCCCGCCGACGAGTGAGCCCCCGTTCGGCGGCGGTGTCCGGTTCGCCGCCGGGCCGAGGGCCGGTTCGTGGCCCGGTGCCGGTTTATCGGGTGAGGTGCCGGGTAGCGCAGAAGGCATGGAGCGTGGCAACAGCAAGCACGGACCGAGGATCGACGAACAGATGAGTCAGGAGGTCAGCGGTCTCGTACAGGGGCCGGGGACCGGTGGCTCTCGGGTCGACGAGTCGCGGGTGCCGGAACCGGCTGGCGAGGACCAGCCGGAGACGACCACCGCCCCGGCCGGCGACCTGCGCACCGGCACCCCGCAGGGCATGAGCTCTACGGACGTCGAGCAGCGCAGCCGGCTCGGCCGGTTCATCTCGATGAGCGCGCTGCCGGGCGACCGTCTGGTGCTCATTGCCAGCGCCCGTGAGAACGAGGCGCCGGACGACATCGTGGCGGCGCTGGAACGGCTGCCCGAGGGCACCGTCTACCAGACGGTCTCCGAGGTGTGGGCCGCGCTGGGCAACAAGAACGAGACAACCCGCTGGTGACCAGGATCGCCCCCGATCCGGCAGGCCACCGGCACCCGAAGGAGGTTCCCCGATGAGTGGCGTTACCGAACATGTGGACGTGTCCGTAGCCGTACGCACCGCGTACGACCAGTGGACGCAGTTCGAGCAGTTCCCCGAGTTCATGGAGGGTGTGCAGGAGGTCCGGCAGCTCTCCGACACGATGACCCACTGGACGGTGGACATCGCCGGGGTGAAGCGCGAGTTCGACGCGGAGATCACCGAACAACTTCCCGACGAGCGGGTCGCCTGGCGCTCGACCGACGGCACCCAGCAGGCCGGCGTGGTGACCTTCCACCGACTGGACCAGGACAAGACCCGGGTCACCCTGCAGCTCGAGTTCGAGCCGCACGGCGTGGTCGAGCAGGCCGGCGACAAGCTCGGCATCGTCGACCGACGGGCCAAGGGCGACCTGGAACGGTTCAAGACCTACATCGAGCGGCGTGGTCAGGAGACCGGCGCCTGGCGCGGACAGGTGGACCGTCCGCAGCCGTGACAGTGAGCAGTGACCTGAGATGGCCGCCGGGATCCCGGCGGCCATCGCCGTATCCGAGGCCGCTCGCCGGGCACCGTTTGCGGTCATCGTGCCCGGGTACGGCTGAAGGTATGACCGACGACAACATCAGGGTGTGGCGGGACGAGGAGCGGCTTCCGTTGGAGGAGTTGGAGCGCGCGATGTCGGGCTCCAGCCTCGACGGGCAGGCCGACGACGTGACGGGTAACGACGCCGGCGAGGAGTCCGCGTTCGGGCACGGACCGGCCGCGTCGGACCGAGACGGTGCGGTCCGGGGCAACAGCCGAGAGGACACCGACCCGCAGCGCGCCTACCGCCCGTCCACCACCGGCCGTACCGGGCCGGACGTCTGAGGATCGCTTCCGGGCTGGGCGGGCACCGCCGGCGCGGGAGGTCTGGCAGCCGGCCGGCGCGCGCCCCACTCGTAGAGCGCGATCAGCGCCAGCGCGAGCACCAGCAGGGCCGCGCCCAGCACCTGCACCGACGTGTTGCCGATCAGCACGCCCAGCCCGGCCGGGACGAGCGCCGCGCCGACGCCCGAGGCGCCGATCTGCATCCCGATGGCCCGGTCCGCGTGCGCCGCGCCGACCCGTTCGGCGGTGGTGAGGGTGAGCAGCGGAAACACCGGCGCGGCGGCGAAACCGACAACGACAAGGCCGAGCACCGCCAGGACGGCCGGGCCGGGAACGGCGATCAGCGCCGCGCCGACGGCCATTCCGGCCAGGCTGGCCCGCAACACCAACCCCGCCCCCAGGCGCTCGGCCACCAGGCCCTGCACGACCCGGCCGACGAAGAGACTGCCCCAGTACGCGGAGACGCAGCCGCCGGCCAACGCCGCACTGAGCCCGCGCCCCTCGGTCAGCAGTAGGAACGCCCACAGCCCGGCGGACACCTCGATGGCCACGTACAGCGCGAAGGCGAGCAACCCCGACCAGACCGCAGGCAACCGCAGCGTGTCCCGAACCGGGACCTGGACGGTCGACGCCGGCCCGGAACCACTGGCGGCGGGCACGCCCTGGACAGCCGCGCCGGCCGGGGCGTCACGGCGCCAGGCCCGCACCGTGAGTGCGAACGCGGCGGCGAGGACGAGTTGGGCGGCGGCCACGATGCCGTACCCCCAGCGCCAGGCGAGCCCGGCGCTCAGCACCGCGGTCATGATCAGTGGACCGATTGCCACGCCGAGGCCGAAGAAGGCGTGCAACCAGTTCATGTGGCGGGCCCCGAAGGCACCTGCGGCGTACGCGTTGAGCCCGGAGTCGACAGCTCCGGAGCCGAGCCCGAGCAGCAGCGCACAGCCCACCAGCACCGCCAGCACGGGGCTCACCGAGTAGCCGGTCAGCGCCAGGCTGGCCAGCAGGGTGCTGCCGGCGAGCAGGGCGCCCACGCCGACCCGGGCCAGCGTGAAACCGGCCAGCACGCTGGAGGTGAGATAGCCGACGGTGCCGGCGGTGAGCACCCACCCGACCGCCTCGGTCGGTACGCCGAAGTCGCCTCGGATCGAGGGCCAGCTGACGCCGAGCAGGCCGTCGGGCAGGCCGAGACTGACGAACGCGAGGTAGGACAGCAGGAGCAGTGCGGCGCGGGGACGCGCGGGCGCGGTGGACACGAGAGACCATCCTGCCGCAGGGGCACCCTAGCGCCGTCGGCACCCGATCGCTCGCCACGCAAAGAAGTCGTGTCCGTACGGCCGAGAAAAAGGACAGCTCATCCAGAATCGGCCGATCGGAGGACGGCAAGCCGGCCGGTTCGCGTAAGAATTTCGGGATGCATCAAGGCTCCGGAATCCTCTCCACGCGTCAGCGCAAACTCGCCTGGCTCGGCTTCCTGCTCGCCGCGCTCCAGGCACCCGTGTCCGCCTGGCTCGTCGCCGACGAGTCGTGGCTGTTCAGCCTCTGCGTCGCGCTGATGGTGGCCACCGTGATCATCGCTGACGACGCGGCACGGCGTCGCCCGGCCGACGCGACAAGCGACTAGCCTCCGCCGCCCGGCCGGGCCTCGTGGCCCGGCCGGCCCCGGCTCCGGCGGCGTTCCTTCATCTCCGCCTCGTAGAGGTGCCGCCGCCCACCCACCAACTCGTCGCGGGCCTGCTGGTCCAACTCCCGGAACAGCTTGTGGTAGCCGTCGTCGAAGTCCTCGACGATCTGAAACGTCCACCGTCCGGCGATGACGTTGCGGCCGCGCAGCTCCGTGGCGATCCGGTCGGCGAGGCGCGGATGCCCGGCGGCGTGAAACTGCTCCACCGCGTCGTCGAGCATCAGGTCGGCATGGCCGATCAACTGGTGCATCGAGTAGAGGTGCCCCCGGGCCCGCTCCACACACTCCAGCGCCTCGCTGAGCTTGCCAAGCGCGGCAACCGTGGCGTCGCTGACGCCGTCCGGCCGCCGGTGCCGCTCGTCGGGTCCGTCCTCCTGCTGTCCCATCCGTGCCTCCGTGCCGGGTGCCGTCATTCCTGGGTGTTCTCCTGCTGCCCCGTCTGTGCCGGATCAATCCCCCAGGTCAGCGGCGACCGCCCCAGTGGCGCAGCCGACATCCGCCGAGCGGACGAGGTCGACACGGTCACTGGTCGGTTAGCCTCGGTCACCATGCGTGTGCCGTTCAACCGGGTCGCCTCCCGTACCGCCGTCGACTCGGCGCGTTCCTCACTGGCCGCCCTCACCGTCTCCGTGGGCACTGTCGGGCTCGCCGCCGCCTCCGCGCGCCCGGGGCTGCTGGCCCTCGTCGACCAGCACGCGGCGGCCGTCCGGGACAGCCTCGACGGCGACAACACGCCGCTGACCTCAGCGGCGCTCGCCGG
>NZ_JBEZGJ010000242.1:0-8693 GCF_040649965.1 Micromonospora sp. NPDC048843 | reverse complement strand
GCAAGGGACTGCCGACCTCGTACACGGCCCTCATGAAGACGTTGCGGGAGAAGTTGGACCGGGCGTCTGCCACCAACGGTCGCTACCACCTGCTCCGACAGCTTCCAGGTCGTCAGGAGGCGGCTCGGCGGCGCGCCGGGTCGTCTGAGCGACGAGCCAGCGCGGAGGCACTCACCGGGGCGGCTGGCAGCGCCCGGTGGCGGCCGGAGCCACCACCGGGGCGTGCAGCGCCGCGATCAGGCCGGGGCGACGGCGCGCGTACGGCGCATGGTGAGCACGTACTCGACCAGCGAGATCAGCACGTGCTTCGTCGACTCCCGGTTACGGGCGTCGCAGGCCACCACCGGCACGTCGCTCGAGATCGCCAAGGCGTCCCGGACGTCCTGCGGGTCGTGGTACTGCATACCGTCGAAGCAGTTGATCGCCACCAGGTACGGCAGGCGTCGGTGCTCGAAGAAGTCGATCGCCGCGAAGCAGTCGGCCAGCCGGCGGGTGTCCACCAGCACGACCGCACCGATCGCACCCCGCACCAGTTCGTCCCACATGAACCAGAAACGGGTCTGACCCGGCGTACCGAACAGGTACAGAATCAGGTCACGGTCGATCGAGATCCGGCCGAAGTCCATGGCCACCGTGGTCGTCGTCTTGCCCGGCACCTGCCGGGTGTCGTCGACGCCCACGCCAGCGGAGGTCATGATGGCCTCGGTGGTCAGCGGCGTGATCTCCGAGACCGAGCCGACCAGCGTCGTCTTACCGACGCCGAATCCACCGGCGATAACGATCTTCGCCGACGTCACGCGGCCGCTCGGGTTCGGCGGGCGGTGCGACATGTCAGAGCCTGCGAAGTCCACTCAGCACCCTCTCCAGCAGTTCAGTGCCCACCGCGTCGTCGGAGTCGTCCAAAATGGTCGGCTCGTGGACCGCGACCAGGCCGTCCGTCGCCATGTCGGCGATGAGCACCCGGGCCACACCGAGCGGGAGCTGCATCCGCGCCGCGATCTCCGCGAGCGATTGCACGCGACCGTCACACAGCGCGGCGATGTACTGGTGTTCGCGGCCACCACCGTTGCCATTGGCAGCGGTACGGCCGCGCACCGTCGTCTCGACGAGCGCCTCCAGCGCGATGTCGAGCCGGGGACGGGTGCGACCACGGGTCACGGCGTATGGACGGACCAACGCTCCGGTCGGTTCGTCACGATCGGCCATCTCGCCGCTCACCTCCTTCGCACCCGTTACCGGCTCCCACCGGTGAAACCCGTCGTTGTCGTTGTTGCAGTCGTGCCGACCTCACGATCGGCTAGACGTCAGCCCAGCATGCCCGCAGCCGCACGCGGCTGCGGGGTCAGTGCGTCGCCCACCCGGTCGACCAGCAGCGCCATCTCGTAGCCAACCTGGCCCACGTCGGAGCTGCGGGCTGCCAGCACGGCGAAGGACGAGCCGTCCGAGATGGACATCAGGAACAGGAAGCCATTGTCCATCTCCACGACGGTCTGCAACACCGCGCCTCCCTCGAAGCAGCGTGCTGCCCCCTGGGTCAGGCTGACCAGACCCGAAGAGATCGCGGCGAGCTGGTCTGCCCTGTCGCGCGGCAGATCCCGTGACGACGCGAGGAGTAGGCCGTCCGCCGATACGGCGACCGCATGCGCGACGCCGGGCACCCGGTCGGCGAAGTTGGCCAGCAGCCAACCAAGATCCTGCGTAGTTGTCATCCTTCTTGCTCCTTCTGCCCGCTCCCGGCCACCGGGCCTGAGCCAGACTGCGAGGATTGCCCTCCCGGAGTTGCCTCCGGGCTGGTCGGGTTGTCCGAGGTGCTACGCCCTCGCTGCACGCCCCGGTGGTAGGCGGAGAGCAGGCCACGAACCGCCTCCGGGGAGCGCCGCTGGACCGAAGTGGTGGGCTTTTCTACCGCACCGGGTACCAGCTGCGCCATCGGCTTGCGCTTCGGCAGACCGGTAGTGGTGGTCTCGCTCACCGGCGCCGCACCGGCCGCTGCGGAGGCAGCACGCCAGCCGTCGTCGGCGGCGGTCTGCCAGCCGTTGCTCTGCGGTTGGGGCCGGCGGTTCGGCAGGCTCTCGGCGAGGCTCGGGCGAGCGCCCTCGTTCGCTGTGGAGCCGTTGTCCCGCGGCGCTCCTCCGACCGTCGGAGTGTCTGCCATCGGTGTGTTACCTGTCGTCCCGGGTGGTGTCTTGTGGACTGCCCGACCGGTGGCCTCGACCGTGGCGAACTGCTGGGTCGCGGAGTCGCCGTTCGTCGCTGGCTGAGCGCCGGCCGCGGTCTCCTCGGAGCCCGGGCGACGGGTACGGAACCAGGCCGACTCGAGCTCCCGGAAGATCGGCAGCTCCATCGTCTCATCCGCGTACCGCTGACGGTTCTGTGCCTGCGGCTGCTGCGGTGCCGGCCGAGCCTGCGGAGCCGGAGCCGGAGCCGGAGCCGCTGCCGGAGTCGGCGCAGGAGCCGGAGGCTGGGCTGCGGCCGGCTGCTCGCCGGGTCGTGGCACCCGCGGCAGCTCCGTCGTCATGTCCAGCGCGGCGGCGAGCCGCTCGGGCACCGGCGGGGTGGCCGTGTCCCGGTCGCTACCCGGCACTGGCGGCCAGGCCGGCGGCGCCGGGGCGTTGGGTGCCTGCGCGGGCGGGGCGGACCGGGGCGCGAAGCCGCTGAACGACTGGCTGGACGCCGGCGGCGCCGAGTACGGCTGGTTCGAGTACGGCTGACCGGACGCCGGCGAGGCCGAGACCGGCGACGCGGACACCGGCGGACCGGCGTACGGCTGCCCGGAGGCCGGAGCGGCGGACACCGGCGCGCCGCCGTACGGCGCACCCGAGTAGGGCTGCCCGGAGTACGGCTGGCCGGAGGCCGGCGAGGCGGAGACCGGGGCACCGGAGTAGGGCTGCGCGGAGACGGGCGGCGCCGAGTACGGGTGCGTTTCGGGGCTGCTCGGCAGCTGACGCGGGATGGACGGCTGCTGGCCGGTGGTCGGGGTCTCGTCCCCGGCCCGGCGCTGCGGCAGCGGGTCGATGCCCTGGCCGTTGGTCGACCGGGGGGTGAACCCGTCGCCACCGTTGACGCCGTTCGTCCCGGCCGCGCCGGTCAGATCGGACCAGGCCGGCATCGACCGGTACGCACCACCATTGGCCGGGGTGCCGGCACCGTTGCGCGTCGCGGGGTCGAACGGGCGACCGCCCAGGGTGACCTGGTTACCGGACTCGCTCGGGCGGGGGCCGTTGCCCAGCGCGGGCAGCGCGCCGAAGACCGGCGCGGGCCCACCGGACTGGGGACCACCGAACTGGGGAGCACCGGACTGCGGACCACCGAACTGGTGAGTACCGGCCGCCGGCAGCGCCGGAGGCTGCTGCACCCGACCGGACAGCGCCCGGGGCACCAGCACCGAGGTGGGCAGGCTCACTTCGGCGACCGTGCCGCGATCGCTGCCGGGGCGCAGCTCGACCCGGACACCGTGCCGCGACGCCAGCCGGGCGACCACGACCAGGCCCATCATCCGGGAAACTGCCACGTCCACCTGGGGCGGCGTCGCGAGCCGCTCGTTGAGGTCGTGCAGCTGGTCGGCGCTGATGCCGATGCCGCGGTCCTCGACGTACAGCGAGGAGCGGTCGCCGACTCGGCGAGCCTCGACCATGACCTGCGAGTCGGGCGGGGAGAACGCTGTGGCGTTGTCGAACAGCTCCGCGACGAGGTGCACCAGGTCGTTGACCGCGTGCGCGGCGACCTCGATGTCGCGGTCGATGACACCGAAATCGATCCGGGTGTAGTGCTCGACCTCGGATTGCGCGGCACGCAGCACGTCGATGAGGGCGGCCGGCTCACGCTGCACACGGGTGGAGTCGGCACCGGCGAGCACCAGCAGGTTCTCGTCGTTACGGCGCATCCGGGTGGCCAGGTGGTCGAGCTGGAACAGCTCGGCCAGCCGGTCCGGGTCCTCCTCGCCGCGCTCCAGCCGGTCGAGGTGCCCGATGAGGCGGTCGACCAGGATCTGGGAACGGCGGGCCAGGTTGACGAACATGGTCGCGACGGAGGCACGCAGTGCCGCCTGCTCGGCGGCCGTGCGGACGGCTTCCAGGTGGACGGCGTTGAACGCCTCGGTCACCTGGCCGAACTCGTCCTTGCTGCGCACCGGCAGCGGTTCGGCGATCTGGTTGGCCAGCTGCACCGGGGAGAGCTGCCCGACGACCTGCGGGTCGCGCAGACGGGCCACCGCCTGTGGCAGGCCGTACTGGGCCACGGAGAGCGCGCCCTGCCGCAGCTCACGGAGTGAGCGGGCCATCGAGCGGGCCACCAGGTAGGCGAAGAGGATGGCCAGCAGCAGCATGCTGAGCAGCAGGCCGGTCTCCAGGAAGACCTGGCGCTGGACGTCCGAGCGGAGCGCGTCGGCCTGGTTGACCACTTCACTGTCGAGCTTCACCTCGACGGTGCGGATCAGCTTGGCGTTGGCCGTCATGGCGGCTTCCCACTGGTCCGGGCCGAACGGCGCACCGCGCATGTCGCCGGTGGTGTTGCCGTCGATCCAGCCGGTGTAGTTCTGTGCCTGCCGGCGGTCGCCGCCCGCGACCGTCTGGTCGTGGAACTTCGCGTCGTCAGGGGTGGCGACGGCCTTGAAGCTCTGCAGAGCCTGCTGCTGGCCGGTGTCACTGGCGACGTAGTCCCTGCGCAGCGCCGGGGTCAGGCGCTGTCGGCCCTGAACGCCCAGCGCGCGGTGCACGACGACCCGGCGTACGGCCAGGAACTCCTTCTCCCGGGCGACCGCCGCGGCGGCGCGCATCCGGTCGCTGAGCTGGTTGTCACCGGCGAGCTGCGTGGACGAGTCGCGGATGGCGAGCAGGTCACTGATCAGACCCTCGTACGCCTGCACGGTCTCGGTGAGCGCGAGCTTTCCGTTGAACACCTGGCTGCGGACGCCCGCCAGGTCCTGAAGGTTCTGGTCGATGCTGTCGAGCAGACCCTCGAGGCTGCTCGGCAGGTCCTCGACCTCGGCCCGCTGCTGCCGGTACGGGGCCGCGTCCTGATCCACCCGGGAGTTCACCCGGTTGTAGGCCTCCTGGTACTGCGCCGTCGGCTGCGTCCCGTTCGCGCCCAACAACAGCACGGCGGCGGTCCGCTCGTCCTGCAGGCTGTCGACCAGGTCACCTGAATAGCTCGACAGATTCGCCAGGTCGCCAGCTCGGTTGGCATTGTTGAGCGTCTCCACGTGGTCGATAAGACCACTGGTGCCCACCACGACCGTGGCGATGGTCGGCACGATCATGATGAGACCGAGCTTGGACCAGATCGGCATGTCCCGGAGCCGGCTGGCCGGCCGGCGCAGCCGCGACAGGAAGGAGCCCGCCGTCTTTGGCCGTTTGCTCACGTCACCGCCCTCGCGATTACAGCTTGAACGCGTTGCCCCGGGCAACGCCCAGCGTCCGACCCGGCGGGTCGGACCCCCGAGATTCCATCACGACGGTCGACAAGAAGAAAGCCCAGGTTGTCCCAGACCGAAGGTGTGATGAGATGTTGATGCGATTTGATAGCAGTCTGTCTGGCCGGAGTAACTGAAGGTAATGGAACATCCGCACCGAGTTGTCCTACTGGCCGGCCCATCGGGGTCCGGAAAGTCGTACATAGCGCAGCAAACCGGCTTGCCGGTGCTTTGCTTGGACGACTTCTACAAAGACGGCGATGACCCTACGTTGCCGAGACGAAACGGCCAGGTGGATTGGGAATCGCCGCACTCCTGGGACGCCCCCAGTGCGGTGGAAATCATTGCCCAACTTGCCCGTGAGGGCCGAGCCGATGTGCCGGTTTATGCGATCGGCGCCGATCGACGGGTGGCCACCCGGCCATTTGATGTCGCCGGATCGCCACTTTTCGTGGCCGAAGGGATCTTCGCCGCCGAGATCGTCGAGGAGTGCCGTCGCCGCGGCCTGCTCGCCGGGGCGTACGCGCTGCGCCGCCCGCGCGGGGCCACCTTCCTACGCCGACTCGCCCGCGACCTGTCGGAGCAGCGCAAAGCACCCCGGGTGCTGATTCGGCGCGGGGTGGCGCTGCTACGGGCCGAGCCCGCGGTGCTGCGTCGACAGATGGGCCTCGGCGCGGAGGCGGCCCGGGCCCGGGAGGTGCTGCGCCGGGTGGCCGGGCTGCTCGCCGGCCACCCACATGGCTGAGCTCAGGCGAGCAACTTCGCGTACGCCGGCTTGATCACGTCATCGATGATCCGCAGCCGCTCGTCGAACGGGATGAACGCGCTCTTCATCGCGTTGATGGTGAACCACTGCAACTCTTTCCAGCCGTAGCCGAACGTCTCCACCAGCAGCGACATCTCCCGCGACATCGACGTGCCGCTCATCAACCGGTTGTCGGTGTTGACGGTGGCCCGGAAGCGCAGGTCCCGCAGCAGGCCGATCGGGTGGTCCGCGATCGAGGCCACCGCGCCGGTCTGCACGTTCGACGAGGGGCACAGCTCCAGGGGGATCCGCTTGTCCCGGACGTACGCGGCCAGCCGGCCGAGTGAGCCGTCGGGGGCGATGTCGTCGACGATCCGCACCCCGTGGCCGAGCCGGTCCGCCCCGCACCACTGGATCGCCTGCCAGATCGACGGCAGACCGAACGCCTCGCCGGCGTGGATGGTGAAGTGGAAGTTCTCCCGCTGGAGATACTCGAAGGCGTCCAGGTGCCGGGTGGGCGGAAAGCCCGCCTCGGCCCCGGCGATGTCGAAGCCGACCACCCCGGCATCCCGGTGCCGCACGGCCAGCTCGGCGATCTCCTGGGAACGGGCGGCGTGCCGCATCGCGGTGAGCAGGGTGCCCACCCGGATGGTCAGGCCCGCCTCGACCGCCTGGGCGGTGCCCTCGGCGAACCCGGCCAGCACCGCCTCGACCACCTCGTCCAGGCTGAGGTCCCGCTCCAGGTGCTGCTCCGGGGCGAACCGCACCTCGGCGTAGACCACGCCGTCGGCGGCCAGGTCCAGGGCGCACTCGCGGGCCACCCGACGCAGCGCGGGCGCGGTCTGCATGACCGCCACCGTGTGTGCGAACGTCTCGAGGTAGCGCTCCAGGGAGCCGGAGTCCGCCGCGTCCGCGAACCAGCGTCCGAGCGCCTCCGGGTCGGTGGTGGGCAGTTCGTGGTCCACCTCGGCGGCCAGGTCGACGATCGTCGCCGGCCTCAGCCCGCCGTCGAGATGATCGTGCAGCAGCGCCTTCGGGACCTTGACGATGTCCTCGTACCGGATAGTTGCGACCATGCTCAGACCCTAGTCAGCGGCCTGGGCGCACCGGTACGGGACCGGCCGGACGTCACGGCCGCCAGCCGTACACCCGGTGCACGTCGAGGCGGATCACGAGCCGTCCGTCGGCGACCATGGCTGCGCGGTAGTCCGCCCAGTCCGGGTGGTCGCCGCGAATCCTGCGGTAGACCTCGACCAGCTCGTCGACCGTCTCGTCGGTGGTGGCCACTGCCGGCTCGCTGAGCGTCACGGTGCCCTCCGCGACCGCGTACGCGCCGCCGTCCGGAGTGGTCACGTGGAAGCTGGCCCGGGGATCACGGCGCAGGTTGCGCACCTTCGCCCGGCCCCCGGTGGTCGAGCAGCGGATGAGCCCCGGCTCGGCCAGGTAGTCGAGGTTGGACAGCTGGGGCCGCCCGTCCCGGCGCAGCGTGACCAGCACTCCGCGCCCTCGCTGACCGAACAGCTCCCACAGCCTTTCGGAATTAGTTGACATGTCATCGAATCTATAGGCAGGTCGATGACGTGTCAACGAAAGCGCTAGACTCTGCGGATGGACGCACCCCGGTGGCTGGACGAGCGCGAGGACCGCGCCTGGCGCGGCTACCGCCGGATGCGTCGACTGCTCGACCTGGAGCTGGCCCGGGAGCTGGCCCAGGACGCCGGCCTCTCCGAGCCGGACTACGACGTGCTGTCCGACCTCTCCGAAACACCGCATGGGCAGCTTCGCCTGCGGGAGCTGGCAGACCGCATGCTGTGGTCGCGCAGCCGGCTCTCCCACCACCTGACCCGGATGCAGCAGCGCGGCCTGGTGACCCGCGAGGAGTGCGCCGACGACGCCCGGGGCTCGGTCGTCGTCCTCACCCCCGCCGGGCGGCAGGCCATCGAGTCCGCCGCCCCCGGCCACGTGGCCGCCGTCCGCCGGCACCTGATCGACCTGCTCACGCCGGCGGAGATCGACGCCCTCGGCGCGCTGACCCACCGGGTGGTCGACCACCTCGGCGGGCGGGCCCCCCAGCCACGGCACGACGCGGAGGTCTGACGTGGACCCCCGCATCCTCGACCGGCTGCGCTGCCCGGTCTGTGGCGAGCCGCTGGCCGAGGCGGCCGCCGGCACGACCAGTGCGCTGCGTTGCCCGCGCCGACACAGCTTCGACATCGCTCGGCAGGGGTACGTCAACCTCCTCGCCGGGCGCGCCCCGCACGTCGGCGACAGCGCCGAGATGGTCGCCGCCCGGGCGGACTTCCTCGCCGCCGGGCACTACGACAGCATCTCGGCCGCCCTCTCCGACGCCGCGAGGGAAGCCGTCGGTCGGCTCCGCGCGACGCCGACGCCCGACCTCGGGGCGTACCCCCTGGTGGTGGATGCCGGCGCCGGCACCGGCCGGTACCTCGGCGCGGTGCTGGCGGCGCTGCCGGACGCCGTGGGTCTGGCCCTGGACGTGTCCAAGCCGGCGCTGCGCCGCGCGGCCCGCGCGCATTC
>NZ_JBEZGJ010000241.1:0-8720 GCF_040649965.1 Micromonospora sp. NPDC048843 | reverse complement strand
GCACGATGAGCGCGCCCGTGCGACCCCGCAGGATGCGCTCCAAACCGTCGCGGAGGCGGCGATCAGCGGGGTGGTCGCCGCGGCTGCCGCAGCGACGAGCACCTGGCGGCGCGACGGGCCGGAGGGAGAGGTCATGACGTGCCTTTCCATGGGGGTGGACGCGCCTCGTGAGCGCCTTGCGCACCATAACCAGCACCCGGCACTCCCGCCACGGCAGCCCCGATCGGTGCAGCGGTTTCCGCAGGCCGACGCGGGGTAGGGCGGTCTGGGACGGTATTCGCGGGAGAGCCCCCGCTTCCCGCGCGCAGTGAGGAGAGTTTCAGTGAGCGAGGACCAGCACACCCAGCAGGACCCGACCAGCCAGTACGGCCAACAGTCCGGTCAGCCCGCACAGCAGCAGTCAGCGCCCGGCTCCACCGCAGAGATGACCCCGAAGCCGGACCACGGGGAAGAGTCGTACCGGGGCAGCGGCAAGCTCGACGGCAAGCGGGCGCTGATCACCGGCGGTGACTCGGGGATCGGCCGGGCGGTCGCGATCGCCTTCGCCCGGGAGGGCGCGGACGTGCTCATCTCCTACCTCGGCGAGGAGGAGGACGCCGACGCCCGGGAGACCATCCGGCTGGTCGAGGCCGCCGGCCGGCGGGGCGTCGCGGTACGCGGTGACATCACCGACGAGGCACACTGCCAGGAACTGGTCGACCGGGCGGTGCGCGACCTGGGCGGCCTCGACATCCTGGTCAACAACGCGGCGTACCAGATGTCGCAGGACAAGGGGATCCTCGGCATCAGCACCGAGCAGTTCGACCGGGTGTTCAAGACCAATCTGTACGCGATGTTCTGGCTCTGCAAGGCCGCCATCCCGCACCTGGCCGAGGGGTCGGCGATCATCAACACGTCGTCGATTCAGGCGTTCGACCCGTCGCCGCAGCTGCTGGACTACGCCACCACCAAGGCGGGGATCGCCAACTTCACCAAGGCCCTCGCCGCCGACCTGGCCGAGCAGGGCATCCGCGTCAACGCTGTCGCACCGGGGCCGGTGTGGACGCCGCTGATCCCGGCCACCATGCCGGAGGAGAAGGTGAAGCAGTTCGGCACCGACACCCCGGAGGGGCGTCCCGGGCAGCCGGCTGAGTTGGCACCCGCGTACGTTTTCTTCGCCTCGCAGGAGTCCAGCTACGTGACGGGCGAGATCCTCGGGGTCACGGGCGGCCGACCGACCAAGTGACACACCGTCGGGTGGGCGTCCGCGCGGGATGCCCACCCGGTCAGCGGGGCCAGGCGGCGAAGCGTTGCCGAATCGCGGCGACGTCGGCCGCGCCCAGGCCGTACCGGCCAAAACGCTGGTCGGAGAGCCGGTCCAGGTAGCGGCCGGCGGCGCGCACGTCGTCCGGGTCCAGCGCGGGGTCGACCTGCCGTGCCAGCACCAAAAGCTCGGCCACGTCGTAGTGGTCGAGGGCCGCGGCCACGTCGATGAAGTCGCGAACCTCCCGCCGGTTGACCAACGCCGCGATCTTGTTCGCCACCAGGTCACGAACGTCCATCACCGGGCCGAGGTCCATCACCACGGGGCTCTGCTGGCGGTCCAACCGGGCGAGACTGAGCCGGATCTGCCGTCCGTCGCGGCTCACCACGAAGTCCTTCATGTCCTGCTCGTACCCGTCGAACAGTTCGGCCAGCTCGCTGTCCGGGTCGGCGTCACTGACGATGAACCCGGCTCCCTCCAGGGCCACCCGCACCCCGGCTGACGCCGCCGCTGCGGCACCCTCCACGTCCGCGAAGAGATCCACATCCTCCGTCGGTCGGGCGACCAGCCCGTGCGCGGCCCACGCCACCCCACCACCCAGCACGAACCGGTACGGCCCGGCGGCGGCAAGCGCCACCCGGGCCACCTCCCGGTAGAACTCGTGCAGATGAGGCTCGGTCACGCCGCGCGCAGGCCGCGGTGCCGGCTCTCCCACGCCTGGCGTACGCCCCGAGGCAGGTTGAGCAGTCGCCACACCCGACGCAGTGTCCGCCCGTCGATCAGGGCGCGCAGATCCTCGGCCCGAGTGGTCTCGCGAAGCACGTTCTCGTACATCCAGAGCAGCTGGTCCGGGTCGCCGAGGTCAAAGGTGCGCTCGGCGTTCCACATCAGCCGTACCGGCAGCTCCACCACACCTCGGGTGGGGCCGGCAAGCTCGGCGAGCGTCCGCGCCACCACAGCGGGGCGACCCGGGCGGGCCAGAAAGGCCACGCCGGTCGCGGTGGGGGAGACGGCCTGCATGGTGTCAGGGTAACGCCCACCAGAGCGTGTGTCGCTCAGGTCGATCCCAGCACGCTGCGCCAGGCGCGCCGACACGATCGGCTCGGACGCGAAGTCCGTCCGGTTTGTGCCGCCCTCGCGCGGTCGGCCCGATCGTGATCGACGCGGGTTTCATGAAGTCGGGGTGTCCCGGCGTCCGGGATGCCCCGCCTTCCGTGAACCCGAGTGGATCATGCGAGTGGGGCCGGTTCGGCGCCGGTGGGCCCCGCGGGCGTGGGTGTTTTGTCCATTGCTGGGCGGCTGTGGGTGGTGACTGGGCGCACTCGTGGGCCGGAATCATGGGGGGGCCGGGGTCGTTACATACCCTGACGATCGCAGCACCACCGACTCGCCGCCCGACCCCCAGGGGTATGGGATGCAGGTCCCGCAGGTTGGAATGCCGACCCGCGCTCGGTCGTTACGACCCCCACGAACGACCGCAGGCGCCGCCACGATGAGGGTGCCGGCGAGTGGGCCGACCCCGGAATGACCCCGGCCCGCCGGTCGTTACACATGGTCCCGGCGCCACGAGCCCCCCGCTCGCAGGTCGCCGACCCCGACACCCCGACACGGTGTCACCCCCTCAGACTTTTCCCCCTTGTTTGTGCAGCGCCGGACGAGGTGCTCACACCCTTGCCGCCGCCCCCCTTGGCGGTGTGGGTGTCCTACCCCCGAAGGAGCTACCCCCCATGAACACGATCTTCCGTAAGAGCATGCTGTCCGTTGCTGGTCTCGCGTTCGCCGGTGGTGTGTTCGCCGGCCCCATCGCCGCCCACGCCAACCCGGTGGATGCCAAGCCCGTCGCGGTGGCCGTGCAGTCGGCGCCGAAGCCGCAGGGCGACCAGTCGCACATCAGCCTCAACGGCGAGCAGACCGCGAACGTGAAGGCGATCATCGCCGCTACGAAGAAGGCCGGTCTCCCGGAGCGGGCCGCGGTCATCTCGATCGCGACGAGCCTGCAGGAGTCGAAGCTGGAGAACCTGGGTCACCTGGGCGACATGAACGACCACGACTCGCTGGGCCTGTTCCAGCAGCGCCCGTCCAGTGGTTGGGGTACCCCGGAGCAGATCACCGACCCCGAGTACTCCACGACCGCGTTCCTCAAGGGCCTCAAGCAGGTCGACGGGTGGCAGGACATGCCGCTGACTGACGCCGCGCAGACGGTGCAGGTGTCGGCCTACCCGGACGCCTACGCCCAGTGGGAGCAGCAGGCCACCGACCTCGTCGCCCAGCACTGGAACAGCTGACCCGCACCACAAGCACGACTGCACGCCAGCACGCCAGCAAGACCGCCCCACCCGCACGACCGCAGCACTACAGCAGGACACCGACCCCTGGCCGGCACCCGCAACCTCGGGGTGCCGGCCAGCGGCACTTCCGTTCCCTGACCCCGCCACAGACCGCACCACGACATCGACTTGCTGGCCGGCACCCAACCCGCGTGCCGGCCATCGGCGTACCCCGATCAGGTTTTGTGGTTGTGGCTTCGCCAGATGTCGATCAGCGCGGTGATCAGCGCGAGCGCGATGATGCCGGTGGCGAGCATGAGGGACTGTTCGAAGGCGTTGGTCCAGTCCCCGCGGCTGTCGGCCAGCGTGGAGAAGAACAGCGAGCCGACGGCGGCGATGCCGGCGGCGGCGCCGATGCGCTGGCCGGTCTGGAGCATGCCGGCGCCGCTGCCCGCCTGCCCGACCGGCACCTCGGAGAGGGTGATCGTCTGGTTGGGGGCGATCACCAGCCCGCTGCCGATGCCGGCGACGAGCAGTGGGCCGGCGGTGACCCAGGGTGCCGGGGCGTCCGGGAAGAGGTGCAGTGCGATCACCGTGGCGGCCAGTCCGACCACCACGGTGAGCAGTCCGATGGCGACCAGTGGTCGGCCGAAGCGGTTGACGATGCGGCCGCCGAGCACGGCGGCGGCGGCGGAGCCCAGGGCGAAGGGGGTGATGGCCAGGCCGGCGACGAGGGCGCTGTAGCCGAGGCCCATCTGTAGGAACAGGGTGAAGATGAAGAAGATCGCGGTGAAGCCGCCGAAGTAGACGAGCGCCAGGATCGACCCCAGGGTGTACGACTGGAAGCTGAACAGCCGGAGGTCGAACAGGGGTTGGTGGTGGCGTGCGTACCGTCGCTCCCAGAGCCCGAAGGCGACCAACACCGCCAGGCCGACCGGGATGAGCGCCCACTTCCAGGGGGTCTGCCACTGCTGCTCCTGCACCAGTGGCAGCAGGACCAGGACCACTCCGACGCCGAGCAGCAGGACGCCGACGGGGTCGAGTCGATGCCAGCCGGCTTGGCCGCTGGGGCGGCCGGGCAGCAGCCGCCAGCCGAGGATCACCGCGAGGACACCGACGGGCACGTTGACGAAGAACACCCAGCGCCAGCCGTGTTCCTCGCCGCCGATGGCGATGAGCAGTCCGCCGAGCAGCGGCCCGACGGCGGTGGAGATGCCGATGGTGGCGCCGAGCAGCCCGAACGGGCGGGCGCGTTCGGGCCCACGGAACAGTTGCTGGATCAGCCCGATGACCTGGGGGTTGACGACGCCGGCGGCGGCGCCCTGCAGAAGTCGGGCGATGACCAGCCAGGTCGGGGAGGTGGCGAGCCCGGCGAGCGCGCTGGTGACGGTGAACAGGGCGATGCCGAAGACGAACGCGTTGCGCCGACCGCGGGCGTCGCCGAAGCGACCGGCGGGCACCAGCGCCAGTCCGAAGGTGAGCGCGTACCCGGAGAGGATCCACTGCAGGTCGCTCGACGACGCGTGCAGTGCCCGGTCGATGGAGGGCACGGCCACGTTGACGATGCTCACGTCGAGCAGCGTCATGAAGGCGGCGACGAGTCCGACGCCGACCGCCTGCCAGCGTCGTCGGTTCTCGGCCGCTGTCACCGGCTGCGGCGTCTGCGCCGCGCTCACCGCGCCCCCCGTCGACCCTCGGTCATGCATGGTTGACCGCTACCCGGGTCGTCGGGGGGCGAACCGTGCCGGCTGGTTCCGTCGGTCACGCCATCTGGCGGGCGCAGAACCGGGGACCGAAGTCGAGGCCGGCCATCGGTGAGTCCTCGCGGTGCAGCAGGCCCTTCTCGGTGAGCAGGTGCAGAGGGCTGCCCACCTGCTCCGCGGTCAGCCCGGATTCCTCGGCGATCAGGTCCGGGTAGGGCACCTGCCCGCGTGCCTCGAGGGTGGTGACCGCCTGGTACACCCGTTGCTCGGCCTCCGACAGTTGCACCTGCTGCATGGTTCCTCCTTGTGCTCGTCCGCCACTGCGGTGGCGGTTGCCGTGCGCCGGTTACCCCCTCGGTGCCCGAAGATGCACACCCGATCGGGCGGTCGCGACGGCGGGCGGGTCCGGCGGTCGGGCGAGGAAGGTGCCCTAGGCTGCTTCCGTGATCGTTTGGGATCTCGTCGTCGTCGGCGCCGGCCCTGCTGGGCTCTCCGCGGCGCACGCCGCTGCCCGTGCTGGCGTCTCCACCCTTGTCGTCGAGCGAGCCGTGCACCCGCGGTACAAGACCTGCGGTGGTGGACTGATCGGCACCTCGCTGGCGGCCGTTCAGGATCGGATCGAGGTGCCCGCGCACGACCGGGTGGACCGGGTGACGTTCACCCGCGACGGCCGTCGGGAGTTCACCCGCCGCAACGGCAGTCCGGTGGTGACGATGGTGCGCCGTGAGGAGTTCGACGACCGGCTGCGCGAGGCGGCGGTCGCCGCCGGCGCGCAACTGCGGGAGCGGGTCGCGGTCCGCGCGATCGAGCAGGACCCCGAGGGGGTACGCCTGCGGCTGGCCGACGGTACGACGATCGCGGCTCGTGCCGTGATCGGGGCGGACGGCTCGTCGGGGGTGACCGGGCGGCACGTCGGAGTGCGGTACCGGCAGGTGGATCTGGGTCTGGAGTTGGAGATTCCGGTGCCGCCCGCCGAGCAGGAGCGGTGGCGGGGCCGGCTGCTGTTGGACTGGGGCGACATGCCGGGCTCGTACGCCTGGGTCTTTCCCAAGGGCGACCGGCTGACCGTCGGCGTGATCGCCGGGCGGGGTGCGGGGGAGGGGACCCGCGACTACCTGCGGAGGTTCGTCGACCGGTTGGGTCTGACCGGGTTGCCGGCGGAGCACGACTCCGGTCACCTGACCCGTTGCCGCGCGGAGGACTCACCGTTGCGCAACGGCCGGGTGCTGGTTGTGGGGGATGCGGCGGGGTTGCTGGAGCCGTGGAGCCGGGAGGGCATCAGTTTCGCGTTGCGCTCCGGCGAGCTGGCCGGAGCGGCGGTCGCGAACGGTGATCTGGCCGGCTACGAGCGGGCGGTGGCCGAGCGTCTGCTGCCGGAGATGCGGGCCGGGTTCCGGCTGCTCGACGTGTTCACCCGTCGCCCGGACGTGTTCCACGCCCTGTTGGCGACCCCGCCGGGCTGGCGGATGTTCGTGCAGTTCTGTCAGGGTCGGGCGAGCTTCGACGAGATGCTGCGCCGTCGCCCGATCAGGCTGGCCCTCGCGGTGCTCGACCGGTTGTCCCATCGATCGCACCAGGCCACCACCCCTCACCCAGGATCCTAGGACGCCTTAGAGGGTGTGCGCCCGGCTACTGGTGTCGACCGACGTGGCGGCCGGACAATCACAGGGGAGCAGGAGGAGGCGCTGATGACCGATGAGCCGTTCACCGACGACGAGTACGCGTTTCTGCGCCACGCCCGGTTCGGGGAGTTGCCGCCCGCCGTCCGTCCCGACGAGCGGGTGGCCCTGACCGAGACCGATCCCGGGCGCGACCGGCCGGAGGAGTCCGAGGACCCGATCCGCTGGAACGTGCAGGGCTGAGAAACGCGAAACGGGCCGCGGGTGTCGCCACCCACGGCCCGTTCGTGCTGCGCTGCGGTCAGAAGACCGGCACGCCCTCGCGGACCAGACGCCAGTTGGGCTGGAAGAAGTCGGCCGGGTCGATCGTCCCCTTGGCCTGCGCCCAGTCGATGAGCAACTGACGGATCTCCTGCTGCGCGTTGTAGACCTGGGTCTTCACGATGCCGGGGAAGTTGCCACCGCCGCTGCGCCGGTAGTTGTTCACCGCCACCACGAACTGCGCGTTGTCCGCCACCGGGGTGTCGGTGCCGGCCAGCACCAGCCGGGTGATCCGCTGCCCGACCGGCTTGGAGATGTCGATGTCGTAGTCCAGGCCGGAGAAGACGTCGTAGTTGTAGTCCGGCACCGCCGGGTCGCTGATCTGCTCCGGGTCGACCGGGGCGCCCGGCGCGAGGGTGCGGAAGTACTTCGCCGAGTACTCCAGGTAGGCGCGCACCTCGGCCCCGCTGAGCACTACCGCTTCGAGGGTGTTGTCGTACACGTACAGCCCTGCCACGTCGCGGATCTTGACGTCGCCGGCCGGGAAGACGGCGGTCCGGCTGAACGGCGCCGCGATCGACAGCACCGGCAGGTCCGCGTACGCGGTGCCGGCCAGCGCCGCGCCGACCACCTCGGTCTGCACATGGTTGATGAAGTCCAGAATCGGCGTGTCCTTGTACCGCGACTCCGCCGCCGACAACTCCACAGTGGACTTGGCGACGACCTGGTTGACGTACGCCACGGTCTTCTGGTGCTGGGCCCGTACGGCGGCGAGCACCTTCGGGTCCTCGACCACAGTGTTGGTGTTCAGCATGGTGGCGGCCTTCTTGGTGATCGCCCACCGGCCACGCTCACGGGTCAGGGTGAAGTCCATCCGGGTGAGCCGCTGGCCCCACTTCGACGGCTCGGAGAGCAGCACCTGCGTGCCGGTGCGCTCGTTGGTGACGAACCGCTCGACCACCTCGTTGTGCGCGTGACCGAAGAGGATCGCGTCGATGCCCGGCACCTGCTGGGCGATCAGCGCCACCGGGTTCTCGTTCGGCAACTCGGGGCCGTAGCTGGAGGTGCCGCTGTCACCACCGTGCGCGGAGATCAGCACGAGGTCCGCGCCGCGTGCCCGCATGATCGGCACCCACTTCGCGGCGGTCGCGATCATGTCGTCGAAGCGCAGCTTGCCCTCGACGTTGCCCTTGTCCCAGATGGCCACACCGGGGTTGGTCAGCCCGAGGATGCCGACCCGCAGGGTCGGCGCGGCGAAACCGAGGGAGACCTTCTTGATGACGTACGGCAGGAAGGCCGGCTTGCCGGTCTTCGCGTTGACGGCGTTCGCGGCGAGGGCCGGGAACCCGAGCTGGCGGATCCACAGGTCCAGCAACGGCAGGCCGTAGTTGAACTCGTGGTTGCCCAGGGTCACCGCGTCGTAGTCGATGACGTTCATGGCGCGTGCCATCGGGTGCTTCTCCCCGGTGGCGGTGATCGGCTCCTGCTTGGCGTAGTACGTGGCCAGCGGCGTGCCCTGGATCGTGTCGCCGCGACGGGTTCTGGGGGCACCCTGAGGGGCCCTTCGACTACGTCACGACGAACGTCCTCGCCTCGATGGAGCAGTTCCCCATCTCGGGGTTGCTGG
>NZ_JBEZGJ010000240.1:0-8721 GCF_040649965.1 Micromonospora sp. NPDC048843 | reverse complement strand
CGGCGGTGTACGACAGGACGACCTCGACACCGGCGCCGACACCCGCGTGCTTGAGCGCGTTGGTCAGCGCCTCCTGCACCACCCGGTAGACGGTCAGCTCCAGGCCCGGCGGCAGGGCCGGCGGCGCACCGGTGACGGTGCTGCGAACGTGCAGACCGGCGTCGCCGAACCGGGCCAGCAGGTCGGGCAGCTCGGCCAGCGCGAGGCGTCGGTGCTCGGGGTCGGCCGCCACCTCCAGCCCGTCGGCCCCGTCCGCGCCGGTCGGGCTGGCGTCGCGCAGAACGCCGACCAGGCGGCGCATCTCCTCCAGCGCCTGCCGGCCGGTGTCCGCGACCACCTTCACGGCGGTACGCGCCTGGGCGGGGTCACGGTCGAGCATGAACCGGGCCCCGTCCGCTTGGACGATCATCACGGCCATGCTGTGGGCGACCACGTCGTGCAGCTCACGGGCGATCCGGGTGCGCTCCTCGGCGACCGCCGCCCGGGACTCGGCCTCCCGCTCGCGTTCCAGTGTGGTGGCCCGCTCCTCCAGGCTGAGCACATAGAGTCGGCGGGTCCGCACGTTCAGCGCGACCAACCACACCGCGCCGGTGACCAGCGCGTACCACAGCGCGGTCACCCACCACTGGATGACGTTCGGAGTCTGTGCGGCGGCCAGCAGCACGCCGACGGCCGCGACCGCGCCGGCCAGTACGCCGTCGCGCAGCCGCCGGCCGTACTTCACCACGCTGTAGAGCGCGATCAGAACGGCCACGTCGTAGATGAGCGGACCCCAGCGGGCGATCACCTGGATCAGGGCGAGCACCGCGACCGCCACCGTCACCGCGCTCGGGTGGGTGCGGCGGAACAGCAGCGCCACCGCCATCCCCACGCCGACAGCCGTGGCCGCCCAACCGCCCGGCTGGCTCACCGCCGCGGCCAGGGAGACGAGGACCACCAGCGCGGCGACGGCCACGTCGAAGGCGACGCCGCGCAGCGGGCGACCGAACACTGTACGTCTCACGGTCACCCAGCGTACGTGCCGGGATGTTCGGCCCTCGCGCCCCGCGCACGGGAATCAGCCGCCGAGGACCTCGCGCATGCGGTCGATCTCGACGGTCTGCTCGGTGGCGACGGAGTTGGCGAACTCGTTGAGCGTCAGGTCGGAGCCGACGGTGAGCAGGTTGGTGGCCATCTCGATGGCGCCCTGGTGGTGCTCGGTCATCATCCGGACGAAGAGCCTGTCGAAGTCCGCCCCACGGGCCGCGGCGAGTTGCCCCATCGCCTCTGGCGACTGCATCCCGCGCATGGTGCCGTGGTCGTGCCCCTGCACCTCCGCGGGCAGGCCACGGGTCTGCAACCAGCCGCGCATCATGCCCATCTCCGGCCCCTGGCTGGCCCGGATGCGCTCGGCGATGGCCCGGACGTCGGGGTCGGCGGCCCGGTCGGGGGCGAGTTCCGCCATCGCCAGGGCCTGCGCGTGGTGCGGGATCATCATCCGGACGAACCAGACGTCCAGCGAGTTGTGCGGGGCGGGACCGGCGTCGCGGACCTCGTGCGCCGGGCGGGTGGCCGCCGTCTCACCCGGGCGGCCGGGCGCGATGACGGTCAGGTCGGTGGGGACGGGGCTGGCCGTCGGCGACGCGGCGGAGGTGGCGGGCGCGGAGACCGGCCGCGGTGCGCTCGTACCGGTGTCGCCGTCGAGGCGGATCACCATGAACACCACGAGCGGCAACACGAGAGCCAGTGTGACGACCGCCAGGATGCGTGCGCGCCGATTGGTCATGGGCCACTCCCTGCAGTCGAGGTCACCGCGATGCTATCCATTGAAGAAGCCGCTTTCATGTGATCCAGCTCACATCGACGTTCTTCGTCGAACGGTAACGTGTCAACCATCGTCTCCCCCTTGCGAAGGGCCCCGCCGATGATCAGATTCCACAAGCCACGGTTACGACAACTGCGTGTCGTGGCGCTCGCCACGACCGGCCTCCTCGTCGCCAGCGCCCTCGTCGCTCCGGCGAGCAACGCCCAGACGGTGCCGCAGGCGGCCCCGGCCCCCGCGCTCACCAACACGATCCCCGGTGTCGACGAGATCGTGAGCAGCCCCAACCTGCGCCAGATCGCCAACGTGCCCAAGGTCGCCCCACTGGACGGGACAAACAGCGACATCGCCTTCCAGGGCAAGTACGCGTTCGCCGGCAACTACAACGGCTTCGTCATCTACGACATCTCGCGGCCCAGCGCGCCGACGGTCAAGGCCCGGGTGCTCTGCCCGGGGTCGCAGAACGACATCTCCGTCCACGGTGACCTGCTCTTCCTCTCCACCGACTCGTCGCGCAGCGACGACTCCTGCAACAGCACCACGCAGGGAGCGGACGTGAAGGGCTCGTGGGAGGGCATCAAGGTCTTCGACATCAAGGACAAGGCCAACCCGCGCTACATCAAGTCCGTCGAGACGGCCTGCGGCTCCCACACCCACACCCTGGTGCCGGGCAAGGACCGCAAGGCCATCTACCTGTACGTCTCGTCGTACAGCCCGCGGGCCGAATTCCCGGACTGCCAGCCGCCGCACGACTCCATCTCCATCATCAAGGTGCCGGTGAAGAAGCCGACCGACGCGGCAGTGGTCGCGACGCCGAACCTCTTCCCGGACGGCGGCTTCCCCGGCAGCCAGACCGGCTCGGCGACCACCGGTTGCCACGACATCACCGCCTACCCGTCGAAGGACCTGGCCGCCGGCGCCTGCATGGGCGACGGCATCCTGCTCGACATCAAGAACCGCGAGGCTCCCCGGGTCATCAACCGGGTCCGGGACGAGGTCAACTTCGCGTTCTGGCACTCGGCCACCTTCAACAACTCCGGCACCAAGGTGATCTTCACCGACGAGCTGGGTGGTGGCGGGGCGGCGACCTGCAACGAGACCGTCGGCCCGAACCGCGGCGCGGACGCCATCTACGACATCGCCGGCCGCGGCAACGCCCGGACGATGACCTTCCGCAGCTACTACAAGATCCCCCGGGCGAACGCCGACACCGAGAACTGCGTGGCGCACAACGGCTCGCTCATCCCGGTGCTCGGCAAGGACATCATGGTCCAGGCGTGGTACCAGGGTGGCATCTCGGTGTTCGACTTCACCGACTCGGCCAACCCGAAGGAGATCGCCTTCTGGGAGCGCGGCCCGCTCTCGGCCGACACATTCGTCGGCGGCGGCACCTGGTCCGCGTACTACTACAACGGCCACATCTACTCCAACGACATGGTGAAGGGCCTGGACGTCCTGGCGCTGAACGACTGGCGTACCTGGTCGGCCAAGCTGACCCGCTACCAGGAGCTCAACGTGCAGACCCAGCCCAGCTACCTGGGCTGGTAGGCACCACGCACCACACCGGGCCCGGTCTCCGATCTTCGGAGGCCGGGCCCGGCTGCGGGCACGGTGGGGCCCGTCACCAGGACGGGGGTTGCGAACCGGCTGGCCAGACGCTGTGCCAACGTGAACAGACGTGACAGTTGCCGCCCCGCCCGAACCGACCACACGTCGGCGACCCCACCCCCTGGACCTGGTGGCGGCCGTCCTCGCCGTGGTCGGGGCGGCCTGCGCACTGAGCGGGCTGCTCCCCCGCGCGGAGACCACCGCCACCCTGCACCGGATCCTGCCGCTGCTGCTGTTCCTCGGCACCGTGATCGTGCTCGCCGAGCTGACCGCCGTGGCCGGTGTCTTCGACGTGCTGGCCAGCCGACTGGCCATCGCCTCCCGGGGCAGGTGGGCCCTACTGTTCCTGCTCTGCGGCGCTCTCGCCACGCTGACCACCCTCGTGCTCAACCTCGACACCACAGCCGTGCTGCTCACCCCCGTGCTGCTCGCGCTGGCCCGGAACCTGCGGATCCCCGCCGCCCCGCTCGCCGTCACCACGGTCTGGCTGGCAAACACCGCGAGCCTGTTGCTGCCGGTGTCCAACCTGACCAACCTGCTCGCCGCCGACCGGGTCGGGCTGGCACCCCTGGCGTACGCGGCTCGGATGGCGTTGCCGCAGCTCGCCGCCGTGGCGGTCACCATGGCCCTACTCTGGTTCGGGTGGTGGCGGAGGGAGCGGCCCCTCGGTGGGCGTTTCGTCCCGCCGACCCGGCACGTGCCGGCCGACCCGGTGCTGCACCGTACGGCGCTCGCCGGTTGCCTGATCTTCGTCGCCGGCATCCTCGCCGGTGTGGAGATCGAGATCGCCTCCACCGTCGGGCTCGCGCTGGTACTTGTCGGGTTCGTGGTCCGCTCCCCCGCCACGTTGCGCCCGGGGCTGGTCCCGGTGCGCCTGCTGTTCTTCGTCACCGGCCTGTTCCTGGTGGTGCAGACCCTCGGCCGGCACGGGCTGGACGACCTTGTCGGCACCCTGGTCGGCGCCGACGGTGGCGCGCTGGGCGCCCTGCGCGCCGGTGGCACCGGAGCGCTGCTCGCCAACGCGGTGAACAACCTGCCCGCCTACCTGGCTGGCGAGTCGGTGCTGCCGACCGGTGACCACACCCGCCTGCTGGCCCTGCTGATCGGCACCAACGTCGGCCCGCTGGCCGCCCCCTGGGCGTCACTGGCCACCCTGCTGTGGTTCGAGCGCTGCCGGGCGGCCGGGGTGGCGGTGCCGGTGACCCGGTTCGTGCTGACCAGCACCATGCTCGCGGTCACCGCGACGCTCGCCGCGGTCGGCGCGCTGCTGCTGGTGAGCTGAGCGCTCAGTCGCGGTACACGGCGACCTGAAGTTCGGTGACGCCCTTCTCCGGGGTGTCCGGGCAGTAGTCGAGGTAGACCTCCCGGGCGAAGCCGTCGGTGCGGTAGCCGTTCTCCTCGATCCACCGGGCGAGCGCCTGCATGCTCGGCTCGACGTCGTCCATCGCACCGTGATGGATGATCGTCGCGGCGTTGCGCAGCTCCGGCAGGTCGCGCACCGTGACGTCGGACGCCGCGGACGGCTCGGCGTCGACGAGCACACCGGCGTGTACGACGACAGCGTCGCCGCCCGAGTCGGCCGGCTCGTACCAGGCGATGCCCGGCCCCGTCGGCGTGATCCCGGCGGCGTCCAGCCGACGGAACAACTCCGGGTAGAGCGGCTGGATCACCGGGCCGATGTCCTCGCCCTGATAGCTGGGCGCGACGGCGGTCAGCTCCGCGACGCGGACGGGCGCGATCTCCTTGAGGACGACGTCCTGGGTGGTCATCCGACCCTCCGACTCGATCATTCGGAGCCTCGCCTCGACAGCCGTGAGCCGGGCCGTGTCAGCGGCCAACTGTTCCGCCAGTTGGCTCCGGCGCAGCCGCAGCATGCCGCGCAGCTCGGCCACGTCGACGGCGTCGTCGACGATCGCGCGCACCTGTTCGAGGGTGAGGCCCAACTCCTTGAGGGCGATCACCCGGTTGAGCCTGCGCAGCTGGTCGGCGCGGTAGAAGCGGTAGCCGGTGTGCGGGTCGACGCTGGCCGGGGGCAGCAGGCCGATGCTGTCGTAGTGGCGCAGCATCCGCACCGACACCCGGCCGAGTCTGGCGAAGTCTCCGATGGTGAACATGGTTCCTCCACACTCGTCCCTGACACCGTGTCAGAGTCAAGCGTGGGGTGCAGGGACGGCCGTCAGTGGCGGGCGGGGCGCGGGCCGACCAGCCGGCGGACCATCGGGGCGGCGTTCCACTTGGCCGCGCCGACCAGGTCGCGAGCGTGCTCCAGGACCGTGTAGTCGGGTCGGGTCAGCCCGTCGGCGATGGCCCGGTCCAGGTCGTTGCCGCAGCGACTCAGCACGGTGTCGAAGTCCCGACGGACCGGCTCCTGCAGGTCGTAGCCGAAGGAACGGTGCAGCCGAGCGAAGAGCGGCTTGTACAGCCGGACCCGCTCGTGCAACCCCGACGAGTACGACATCGGGTTCTTCGGACGGCGGAGGATGTAGTCGGGCAGCACGTCGGCGAACGCCCGCCGGACGATCCACTTTTCCTGCCCGTGGCGCAGCTTCAGATCCACCGGCAACCGCATCGCCAGCTCCACCACGCTGAGGTCGAGGAACGGCACCCGGGCCTCCACGCCGTATGCCATGGCCGCGCGGTCGACGCGCTGCAACTCGGTGCGGCACAGGTTGCGGATCCGGTGCAGGAACAGTCGGCGGGCCGCCGCCGGGGCGACCTGGTGGTACATCGGGTACCCGCCGAACAGCTCGTCGGAGCCGTCGCCGGTCAGCACCACCTTGATGCCCAGGTCGCGGAGCCGCCGGAAGATCGGCACCGAGACGACCGCGTTGATGATGTCGCCGTACTCGGTCAGCTCGGAGATCCGGATGGCCTCGCGGACGTCGGCGAGCCGGATGTCACGCGGTCGCAGCTCGACCACCACGTGCGGCACGTCGAGGTCGGCGGCGAGCCGCCGGGCGTACGCCACGTCGGGGCTGTCGGCCACGCCGACGGTCACCGCGACGCAGTCCGGGTGGATGTCGCGCACCTGCCGCAGGGTCAACGAGCTGTCCAGCCCACCGGAGAGCACCACCCCGACGGTCAGGTCGGTCTCCACGCGCATCCGGATCGCGTCGCTGAGCGCGGCCCGGACCAGCAGCGCGGCCTCGTCCGGGTCGTCGATGACCGGCAGGCCGTCGCCGATGGTGAGCAGGTCGACGTACGGGCTCAGTCGCACGTGCCCGTCCGTCTCCGCCCAGCCGTGGTGCCCCGGCGGCACCTCGTTGATCGGGGCGCCGTGCCCGACGAGCGCCTTGACCTCGGAGGCGAGGTGCAGGCAGCCGGGTCGACGGGACCAGTACAGCGGCTTGACCCCGAGCGGGTCGCGGGCCAGGTAGGCCCGGC
This sequence comes from Micromonospora sp. NPDC048843, assembly GCF_040649965.1. Taxonomy (NCBI): domain Bacteria; kingdom Bacillati; phylum Actinomycetota; class Actinomycetes; order Micromonosporales; family Micromonosporaceae; genus Micromonospora; species Micromonospora sp. NPDC048843. Next base: position 1,928 of record NZ_JBEZGJ010000240.1, on the reverse strand, counting down.
CGGTGGCCCGTTCGACGACAGCGAAGGCGTACTCACCGCGGAGTCGGGTCACCGCCGCCTCGCCCCACTGCTGGAACGCGGCGAGCAGCACCTCGGTGTCGCTCTCGGTGCGGAAGGCCTGCCCCAGCCGCGTCAGCTGCGCCCGCAACTCCCGGTAGTTGAAGATTTCGCCGTTGAAGCAGAGCAGCCACCGCTCGTCGGTCGACGTCCACGGCTGCACCGCCCGGTCCCGGTCGACGACCCGCAGCCGCCGGGTGCCGGCGAGCAGCCCGCTCTCGGACCGGGTCTCGGTGACCTCACCGCGAGGGGCCAGGGCGGCGAGCATCCGCCGGAAGGTCGCCGGGTCGGCCTCGGGGCCGATGCTCAACGCGATGCCGCACACCGGCTCAGACCCCCATCTCGGCCTCGTACGCCCGGCGGAGGCGACGCCGGGCGGTGGGCGCGAGGCACAGGTGCCAGGCCTGCCCCTCGTCGATCACGTTCAGCTCACCGGCCTCCTGCCGGCTCAGCAGCAGCTCCGCCAGGGCCTCGCGCGCGCCGAAACGCTCGAACCAGGCCAGCTCGACGTCTGCCGAGTAGCCGAGGCAGTGCCCGCTGGGCAGCATCGCCGCGTAGCCCAGGCGGCGCAGCCGGTACTGGTGCTCGGCGCTGCGGACCAGGCTGGTCACCCAGAGCGGCGGGGTGGCCGGCGGCGCGACGGCGGTGAACTCCCGTCCGAGGTCGTTGAGCAGCGCCACTACCTCGCGCCGGGCGCGCCGGAACAGCAGCCCCGCGGTGCGCGGGGTGGCGTCCGGTCGCAGCCGACGACGCAGCCCGCGGGCGGCCCGGCCCAGTATCGTGGCGGGCTGTTCCTGGTAGCGGAAGCGCAGCAGGTCACGGCGGCGCAGCCACTCCAGGTCGACCAGCTCGGGGCTGCCGTTGACCTGGTCGTCGGTGACGAAGCTCGGCGCGTCCTGCCACCACAGCACGTCGATGCGGGAGAGCAGGTAGATCCGGACCAGCGCGCCGAGGTCGGTCGCCGAGGTGCGGTCGTTCGGTTGGTAGCGGGCCATCTCCAGCAGCAGCGTCTCGCGCGCGCCGATCAACCCCTGCGGAGTGGCGTCGAGGACAGCGGCGAGTGCCGGCTCCCGCAGCCGCTCGTCGATGAGCACCTGCCGGGCCCGGGTGCTCGCCGCGTCGGCAAGGGCGCCGACCTCTACCAGCAGTTCGGTGACTGCGGCCCGGTAGGCGGGCAGGTCGGGGGCAGGAGCGGGAACGCGGCGGGCGGTCGCACCGGAGGGTCGACGGCGGGCCGGGGCGGTGGGCGACGGAGGCGAACCGGGCTGCTGTCCCGGGCTACGGCTGGGCACTCGCATGACGGGTCCCTCTCTCCGGTCACGGCACTGGGTGGTTCGCCCTGAAACACACCGTAATCATCGGGGCCGGAACGGACCGAACATTCCTCCTATCTCCCCCCTAACGGAGCGTGGACGACGTACCCCAGGCAGGTGATCCTTGGGTTTGGCGCTTTGGAGCTGATGTCGCAAACGAATCAACGCCGCCGGCTCTTCGCAAGCGGGCAGTGATGCGGCAGAGGCGGTACTCCAGGCGGTGCACTGGGCCCGGGTGGACGGCACCACCCAGTGATGTCACAAACGATTCAGCTCCAAAGGCACCAACCAACACACCACCCACCGCCGCCCGCACCCACCGCACGCCGCCCATCGCCGCCAGCCGCCATCGCCGCCAGCCGCCGCCCACCGCCGGCCGGGCCCACAGCGAGCGAGCCGAGCATGGCGCCCGCCGACGGGCCGTCTGGCGCGGGGCCGGACCCGGCCCGGCCACCACTGTCGGAGCGTGGAACGACGATGGCGGTTTCGGTCCGACGACTGGCGATCGCGGTGGCGGCGGCGGCGACGCTGGTGTCGTTGGTGGGGTGCGGCAGCGGC
>NZ_JBEZGJ010000239.1:0-8766 GCF_040649965.1 Micromonospora sp. NPDC048843 | reverse complement strand
TCGGCTACCTCTCCGGCTTCCTCGCCGGGCAGGACGTCGGCGCGTTGACCACCATCGCCGTGCTGCTGTGGTTCGCGGTGATGGGCTGGGTGGCGTGGAAGGTCGCCGACTGGTGGTATGACCGGTTCATCCTGACCAACAAGCGGGTCATGGTGGTCAACGGCATCGTCACCCGCAAGGTGGCGATGATGCCGCTGGTCCGGGTCACCGACATGAAGTACGAGCAGACCCCGACCGGTCGAGCGCTCAACTACGGCACCTTCGTGCTGGAGTCTGCCGGCCAGGAGCAGGCGCTTCGCGAGATCAAGAACCTGCCCAATCCGAACGAGCTCTACCTGCGCGTCGTCGAGGAGATGTACGAGCCTCAGGCCGTCGAGGCGCGGCTCGGCAAGGAGGCCGACGAGGCCAAGGCCGACGACGGGGCGTGAAGGTTTTCGACCGAACATCGGAGCAAGTGCGCACCTTTCGTCATGGACCAGAGCGCCCCTGACGTGGCACTCTGCCAAGACGGCAGGGGTGTGGAGGTGGGCGGTGGCGAGCAAGGACTCGTTGGAGGAGCAGTTCCGCGAGTTCGTCGCGGCCCGCTCCGCCGCGCTCCTACGCACCGCTTATCTGCTCACCGGCGACTGGGCCACGGCCGAGGATCTGCTCCAGACGGCGCTGACAAAGACCTACCTCGCGTGGAAGCGGCTCGGCGGAATCGAGGCGGTCGAGCCGTACGCCCGGCGTGTGATGGTCAACACGTCGACCAGTTGGTGGCGGCGACGCTGGCACGGCGAACGCCCGACCGAGGTGCTGCCCGAGCGGGCCGGTGTCGACGAAATCGAGCAGCAACTTGACCGTGACCTGCTCTGGCGGCATCTCCGGGAGTTGCCCAACAGGCAGCGGGCAGTGCTGGTGCTGCGCTACTACGAGGACATGTCGGAGGCGCAGACCGCCGCGATGCTGGACATTTCACCGGGCACCGTGAAGAGCCAGTCGTCCCGGGCGCTCGCCACGCTGCGTCGGCGACTGGGCGCGGACGCACCGGAACTGGCAGCCGCCGCCGGCATCGCCGGCAGGTCTGCCGCTGCCGCCGGTCCAGGGGCCGCGACCGGTGCCCCCGGCCACACGACGGGCTCGGGTTCCCGGACCGGGCGAGTCCCGGCCGCCGGTGCCGCTGCCTCACCCCGTCCCGGACGGGTGCCTGGCCGACCTGTGCCCCGCCCGACCGCTCCGCGCCCCGCCGTGCCGCGTGGGATCACCCCGCAGGTCGTCCTGCCCACCGCCCCGGCGGCCGTGCCCGTCGGCACGGGCTCCGGGGACCAGCAGTGAGTCAGTTTCAGGGCCGGCACGACAACCTGACGGACGGCCCGCAGCGTTCATACCAGGTGCGGCCTGACGAGATGGAAGGTGCGGTGCGGGAGACACTCTCGCACCAGGTCGCCCTTGCCCGCCCACTGAGCGTCGATCCGGCCGGCCAGGCGATCCGTCGCGCGAACCGGATCCGACGTCGACGCACCGCCGCCGGCCTCGCCCTCGCGGCGGTCACCACTGTGCTGCTCAGCGCCGGCATGGCCCAGCTCGGTGCCGAGACCAGGCGGGACGGCTCACCCATCGTCGTGATCGGCGACCCGGACCCGACCAACCGACCGCTCCCGACGGCCAGCATTCCCGGCCCCGCCCCCTCGCCCACGACGTCGACCTCTCTCGTCGTCAGCGAGACGCTGGTCAGCGCCGACGGGCGGCGGCTGGTGCTACCCGACGTCGGGCCGGCCGAACGCGTCCAGCCGCTGCCCAGCGGCGGCGGTTGGCTGGTGGTCGGCGCGCCGAGCACCGCAGGACGTTCCCTGTGGGTGGTGCAGGACGACGGCCTGGTGCAGGTGCTGCTGGCCGGTGCCGGCGCGATCGTCCTGGCCCCGGACAGCCACCAGGTCGCCTGGCGCGACGGAGACGATCTCCTGATGGCGGGCGTGGTCGGCACCCAACTCATCGGGTCGGTGCGCACCCCGGTGCCGGCGGCGGCGGAGCCCGTCAGGTTCGTCGGTGACAGCGTGCTGGTCCGACTCGACAGGGCCAGCGCTGGTCACACTCTCTGGCGGCCCGGTGCGGGGCCGTTGCCCGACACCCTCGACCGGGAGAGCCTCAACGTCTACGGGCGACTGCCCGATGGGCGGCTCGTCGGCCAGGTCACCACTACCGATCCGGACCGGACCTGCCTCGCCATCCTCACCCCGACACGTCGCCTGGACCCGGTACGCACCGGCTGCGGTCGAGACCTGAGCCGGGACGGCGTCGGCGGGGTTTCGCCGGACGGGCGGTGGCTGCTGGTCAACGAGGGGAGCGGCACTGCCGGTCGGTCGGTGCTTGTCGACCTTCAGCGGCTCGGGCCGGTCACGACAGCCGCTGTGGCCGGGCCGCCGATGACCGGGGCGATCGTGTGGAGCGACGAGACCCAGGCCTCCTACCTCGACGGCACCGGCGAGCTGGTCCGGGTCGACGTCGGCCAGGTGCGGGCGGGAAAGCCCGCCAGCCCCGCTGCGGTGCCCGGCGTGCCAGCCGGAGAGCGGCCGATCCTGGTGAAGGACTTCTGACCCCGGGTGACCCATGTGAGCCGGGCTCACCGTTTCCTCGGTAACGTCGGGCGGTGACCTCGCGTACCGGCCCCGCCCCCCGGATCGACCTGCACGCCCACTCGACGGCCAGCGACGGCACGCTGACCCCGGCCGAGCTGGTCGGCGCGGCCTCCGACGCCGGGCTGGACGTACTGGCGATCACCGACCACGACACCACGGCCGGCTGGGCGCCGGCGGTGGGCGCGCTGCCGCCAGGTCTGCGCCTGATCCGGGGTGCGGAGTTGTCGTGTCGCTGGTCCGGTGCGCAGCCGGCGGTGCCGCTGCACCTGCTCGCGTACCTGTTCGATCCGGACCACCCGGAGCTGGTGGCCGAGCTGGCGCGGGTCCGAGCCGCCCGGGAAGAGCGCGGCGAACGGATGGTCGGCCTCCTGCGGGCCGACGGCATCGACGTGAACTGGCCGGACATCCTGGCCGGTGCGGGTGGCGGCACAGTGGGACGCCCGCACATCGCGCAGGCACTCATCGGCGCCGGCCTGGTCGGCAGCGTCCGGGAGGCGTTCGGCCCGGACTGGCTGGGCGAGCGGTACCGGCTGCCGAAGGAGGACATCGACGTGTTCCGGGCCGTTCGACTGGTCCGGGCGGCCGGAGGCGTGCCGGTCTTCGCCCACCCGCGAGCCACCCGACGCGGCCGGGTGGTGCCCGACGAGCTGATCGCCGAGCTGGCCGCCGCCGGGCTCGCCGGGCTCGAAGCCGACCATGAGGACCACAGCCCGGACGAGCGGGAGCACGTACGGGCGCTCGCTGCCGAGCTGGGTCTGCTCGTCACCGGCTCCTCAGATTTTCACGGCACCCACAAGACCGTTCAGCTCGGAGCGTTCAGCACCAGCGCCGAGGCGTACGAGCGGATCGTCGCCGAAGGGGTGACCGAGGTCGCTTCGGGCTGATCCGGGTATTTCGCCCATCGCGGCGCGGCTAGGTTGATCACGTGGATCTGAAGCTGTTCGGCGAGGTTTTCGTGACCCTGCTGGTGATCACCGACCCGCCGGGCATGATGCCGATCTTCCTGGCGCTGACCGGCCCGCTGCCCGCCCGCGACCGTAACCGAGCAGCCTGGCAGGCCGTCGCACTGGCGCTAGGCGTCATCGTGATCTTCGCGGTGGCGGGGCAGACTCTGCTCGACTACCTGCACGTGGACCTGCCGGCGTTGCAGGCGGCCGGTGGGCTGCTGCTCGTGCTCGTCGCTTTGGAGTTGCTGACCGGTAAGGCCGACGACCCGAGCCAGCAGGTCACCTCCAACATCGCGCTGGTGCCGCTGGGCACGCCGTTGCTGGCCGGCCCGGGCGCCATCGTGGCCACCATGCTCTTCGTCCAGCAGGCTGACGGGCTGGGAGAGTTCAGCGCCATCGCCGTGGCGATCCTTGCCGTGATGGTCGCCGTCTGGATCGTCCTGCGCTTCTCCGGCGGCATCGTGAAGATCCTCCGGCCGGGCGGGATCGAGGTGCTGACCCGGATCGCCGGCCTGCTGCTGGCCGCGATCGCCGTGCAGCTCATCGCCGACGCGGTGGCCGCGTTCGTCACGCAGTACGTGAACATGGCCTGACGGCACGCGCCCGATGTCGCAGGGGGATGGCAGGATCTCAGGAGTGCGACGATCCTCATCAGCGGGGCGGCCCGCCGCCGGCGGCCGGGCCCCGCGGCAGCGCGCTGGCGACGCCGAGCAGCTCGGCTTCGAGGGCATGCCGGAGCGGCTGTTCGTCTGCACCCCGAGCAAGCTCGGCGCGTACGCGGACTGCCCGCGTCGCTACCGCTACTCCTACGTCGACCGGCCCACCCCGCCCAAGGGCCCGCCGTGGGCGCACAACTCGCTCGGCGCCAGCGTGCACACCGCCCTGAAGAACTGGTATGCGCTGCCCGCCGACCGACGGCGTCCCGAGGCGCTGGCCACGCTGCTCAAGGGCACCTGGGTCCGCGAGGGCTACCGCGACGATGAGCAGGAGCGGGCCGCCTACCGGCGGGCGTTGGGATGGCTTGAGGCGTACGTCGAGACGCTGGAGCCGGATTCCGACCCGCTCGGCGTGGAGCGGGTGGTGGCGGTCAAGACAGCCGTGCTGGCGTTCAACGGTCGTACCGACCGGATCGACTCGCGGTCCGGCCCGGAGGGGCCGGAGCTGGTCATCGTCGACTACAAGACCGGCCGCACCGGGCTGGACGCTGACGACGCCCGGGGCTCGCAGGCGCTGGCGCTCTACGCGTACGCCGCCGAGCGGGTGTTCCGTCGGCCGTGCCGCCGGGTGGAGCTGCACCACCTGCCGACCGGCACGGTCGCCGGCCACGACCACACCGTCGAGTCGCTGGCCCGACAACTGGCCCGCGCGGAAGAGACAGCCCGCGACATCATGGCCGCCGAGCGGGCAGTCGCCGACGGCGCCGACGCGGACGAGGCTTTCCCGGTGGCGCCAGGCCCGCGCTGTGGCTGGTGCGACTTTCGGCGGCACTGCCCGACGGGTGCCCAAGTCCCGGGCAAAGAGCCGTGGGCGGCCATGGACCGGCCGGCCGACGGCTGATCGCCAGTGCAGAGGGTCGGTCAGCCGGCCAGCGGGGCGGCGGCGTGCCGCGCTGCCCGCTCCTTGGCTGCCTGTATCAACGGCCCCTCCAGGTAGCGGCGGGGGACGGCGGCGAGCGCGAGCCGCAGCGCGCGCACGGTCAGGTCCGCCGACAGCGCTGTGGTCGGCAGACCGAGACCTCCGTACATCCGGTGTGCCCACGTCGGCAGCAGCGCGAACGCGGTGCTGGCGATCCCCAGGTACGCCCAGCGTGGCGGGCCCAGAGTGAGCCCCAACCGGACCGGCAGGCTGAGCTTCCACGGCAGCGGCGGGGCGGTCAGGAACACCGCCGTCTCGGCGGCCTCCCGGGTCATCCGCAACTGTGGCCGTACGGTCTCGTAGTAGTCCGCGACCTCGGCGGCGGTCCCCGGGACGGTGGCCGGGTCCAGGCCGACAAGGGCGGCCGCGCGGCGCTGCTCGGTGTAGTAGCCGTCCACCTCGTCGTCGCTCAGCGGCAGCCCGGCGCGTCGGGCAGTGCTCAGGAACGACTCGACCTCGGTCACGTGCACCCAGCGCAGCAGGTCCGGTTCGTCGATCCGGAACTGCTCACCGGTGAACGTGTCGGTGGCCCGCAGCCGGTCGTGCAGTCGGCGCAGCCGGGCCCCGGCGGCCTGCGCCTCGGCGGTGGTCCCGTAGACGGTGGTTGCCACATAGGTCGCGGTGCGGACCAGTCGGCCCCAGGCATCGGTGCGGTAGTTGCTGTTCTGCGCGACCCCGGCCATGGCCCGGGGGTGCAACGCCTGGAGGTAGAGCGAGCGCAGGCCGGCGACGATCAGGATCGGCTCCTCGTGCACCTTCCACGTGACCGAACCCGGACCGAAGAGGCCGAGGTCATCGGAGTCCACCGTTCAAGAGTGCCACGGTCGGGCCGACCTCGCCGGTCACGTGCTGCCGGTGCCGGCTGATCAGACGTCGGCGGAGCGGCGGGCCCGGCAGCCCGGGCAGAGGCCCCAGAAGGTCACTTCGGCCTCGTCCACCTCGAACCCGTGCGCGCTGTTCGGCTCAAGACACGGTGCGCTGCCCACCGCGCAGTCGATGTCGGCGATCTCGCCGCAGCCCCGGCAGACCACGTGGTGGTGGTTGTCGCCCACCCGCGCCTCATAGCGGGCGGGACTGCCCGCCGGCTCGATCCGGCGTGACAGCCCGGCCCGGGACAGCGCGCCCAGCACGTCGTAGACGGCCTGGGTGGAGACCGAGTCGAGGCGTCCGCGCACCCGCCGGGTGATCTCGTCGACCTCCAGGTGGCCGCCGTCGGCCAGCACGTCGAGCACCGCGAGGCGGGGGCGCGTGACGCGCAGGCCCCTCGACCGCAGCAGCTCCTCGGCACCGGACATTGGCCAATGACAACACGCCCGACCCGCATCGACAACCGTCGCCCGCTCCGGGTGGCCACCGACACAGCCAGGCAAGATCGGGAGCACGGCCCACAGGATGAACCCGATCGACGCGCCGCGCGTGTGACCGGTCGAGAGCCTGCGGACGATCGGCGGACCATAGGCTGACCACCCCTGACCATGATCCACCTGGAGGGTTCGATGTTCGAGGAGATCCTGGGTCTACCGGTGCACGTCCTGGTAATCCACGCTGTCGTCGTGTTCGTGCCGCTGCTGGCGGTGCTGGCCATCGCGTACGTGGGGCTACCGCGGTGGCGGCACCGGCTGGACTGGGCCCTGGGCCTCCTCGCCGTGGCCGCGCCGGTGACCGCCTACGTCGCGGTCAAGTCGGGTGAGGCACTCACCGACGCGCTGGTGGCCCGGGGCTTCCAGGGGCCGATCCTCGACCAGATCTTCGAGCACTCCCGCTACGGCGACATCCTGTTACGCGTCGTGGTGCCGCTCGGGATCGTGGCCATCCTGCTGCTCGTGGCGACAAGCGGGCACCCCCGGGTGCCGCAGCTGCCCGCGCTGGTCACCCCGGTGCTGGCGGTAGCGGCCGTGGGGCTCTCCATTGCCGCCCTGGTCTACGTCTACCTGACCGGCCATTCCGGTGCCGAGACGGTTTGGGGCACCACCCTCTGAGCTGCTGCCCGAAGTGGGCTTCAGAAGATCACTCGCGAGCAGAGCAGACAGAGAAGTACCAGCAGCACCACGCCGGCAGCGGCGCCGAAGCCGTAGGTGACCCGCTGCGAGCGCTGCTCGGCCGCGTCCATGTCGGCCATGTCCTGCGGTGGCAGCTCTCGCGGCGGCGCCGGCTGCAGGTGTACGGGTGGACGCCAACCCGCCGGCGGCGGCACGCTCGGCGGCGGGCCGGAGTACCCGCTGGCAGTACGCCCCGTCGGCGCTGGCCCGGTCGGCCCAACCGGCGGCGGGCCGGCGTTCCCGCTGGGAGTGCTTCCTGTCGGCGCTGGCCCGGTTGGCCCGGCCGGCGGCGGGCCGGCGTTTCCGCTGGGAGGACGCCCCGTCGACGCCGGGCCGGCCTGCTCGTTAGGCGGTGGGTTGGTGGGCCCGGCTGGTGGTGGGTTGCTGGGCCCGCTTGTCGGTGGGTTGGTGGGCCAGGTCGGCGGTGTGGTCGCGGGCGCGGCGGGAGGTTGATCCGTCACCGCGTCGTCACCGGTGTCGGGCCGTCGCCAGTAGTCGTCCGGGGTGCTGCCACCGCTGGGGGTCGTCACGCCGTCCGACGCTACCAACGCCACCGGCGGCCCGGTCGCTTCTGGCCGGCGTGCCCACGGTCGGCGGTGCGGCTGGCTCTGGCCGGCGTGCCCAGAGCCGATGGCCCGTTCCACCGCCGTCGGCTGCGCTAGTCTTGCCGCTCGTGAGCACCGAGGACCCTGGCACGCACGGCGCACGTGGAGACGATGACCGCGCCGTCGACCTGAGCGAAGACTTCGTGGTGCTGCCCGAGCAGACCACTGACGACACCGACCGTGGTTGGGGCGAGCGGTCGGGCGGCAACGACGACTGGCTGCTCGCCGAACGCCCCCCGCACTGGGACTGAACCCCCGGAGGCGCGGCCAGACCCACCTCGACCTCGGCCGGTCGGCCGACCGTGCTGATGAACGGGCAGGACGGCTTCGTAACGGAACCTGTCCCATCGTGGTCGTGCCCTCCGGCGGGCGGGTCAGCCCTCTCCGATTCCGGCCCCTGCTGACGGCGGTGGAGTCTGTGGTTGCGGGGTTCGGCCTGCCACCGAGGGCGCGTCGGCGGGGGCATCGGAGGGCACGGCGGCCGGCGGGCATCCGGTTGGGGTGTGCAGGACCGCGGCGGCCAGGCCGAGCAGCGCGGCGACCAGCCCGGCCCGGAGCAGGGTGCCCCCGCCGGGCAGAGTGAGCTGGCGCAGCGGCCGCAACGCCCGCGCGGAATACGGATCGACCATCGCCTCTGTTGCCTCCCGTCCCCGAGCGCCGCAGTGGCACCCGTGTACGGGAGGTTAGGCAGTTCCCGCCGCCTCGGCCGACCCACGGCCGACGCCTGTGGACAACCGCCCGGCCTGTGGAAAACGCGCATCCGTCAGCGCGATTTGCTATGGCAGCCGCTTTGATCGACTCGGGATCAAGGAAACCGGGCGGTCAGAGCGGCTTGGGCTCAAGTGGTTGTTGCAACGGGGTGGATTCTCGTCAGGATGAGGGGTCATGCCGGGGCAGAGGTTGTCGTCCGCGGAGCGGGCGCAGA
>NZ_JBEZGJ010000238.1:0-8772 GCF_040649965.1 Micromonospora sp. NPDC048843 | reverse complement strand
CTTTGCGACGCCGTCCCGGGTGCGGAACTCCACCCGCAGGTCGTCGACCTCGAGCAGCCGCGCCGCCGGTCGGGCCGGCACCGCCAGCACCACGGCGTCCACGTCGACCAGTTCGGGGTCGCGCGTCGGGCCGACAGTGAGCCGCCAACCCGTGTCGGTCGCTGTCAGCTCGCGCACCGCGGCGTCCCGCCGTACCGTCGCACCGCTGGCCGTCACCGCCGCCTCGACCAGGGTGCTCAGCCCACCGGCGAGGGTGCCGAAGACCGGGGCGCCGGGCGCACGCGGCGCGGCGGCCTGCGCGGCCCGGACCGCGCCGACCAGGGTGTGCTCCACCCGGGCGGCGCGGGCCAGCGCCGGCATCGTCGTGACCAGGGAAAGATCGTCGGCGCGGCCCGCGTACACGCCGCCCAGCATCGGGTCGACCAGCCGCTCGACCACCTCGTCGCCGAAGCGGGACCGGACCAGCGCGCCCACCGAGACGTCAGCGTCCGGCCCGACCAGCGGCCGACCGCCGTCGGTGTCGGCGTCCGCGGCTGGGCGGGCGACAGTGGCCACCCGATCCAGATCCCCGGGTACGCCCACCAGGGTGCCGCCCGGGATGGGGCGCAGCCCTCCGTCGATGACCAGCGCGGCCTGCCCGACGGTGGGGTGCACGATCTTCTCGGCCAGCCCGAGCCTGCGGGCGAACGCCACCGCCGCACTCTCGGAGCCGGTCGGGTCGCGCATCAGGAACGACTCCGCGCCGAACTCCACCGGCTGACCAGCAAGCTCCCCGGTGCGCAGCTTCCCGCCCAGCACGCCGGACTGCTCGTACACGGTGATCTCGGTGCCGGCCGGTGCCCTGTCGCGCAGGCGGACCGCGGCGGCCAGACCGGCGACCCCGCCGCCGACCACCGCCACCCGCCAGGGCTGCCGCATTCCCGGTCAGCCCTGGTCGGCCCGGCGGCTGGACAGCTCGTGCACCAGCGCGACCACCCGGGTCAACACCTCCGGGTCGGTCTCCGGCATCACCCCGTGGCCGAGGTTGAACACGTGCCCGGGGGCCGCCCGGCCCTGCTCCAGGATGCGGCGCACCTCGGCCTCCACGACCGGCCACGGCGCGAGCAGCACGCACGGGTCCAGGTTTCCCTGCACCGCCTTGTCGGCGCCGATCCGGCCGGTGGCCACGTCCAGCGGCGTACGCCAGTCGACGCCGACCACGTCGGCCCCGGCCTCGCCCATCGCACCGAGCAGCTCGGCGGTGCCCACCCCGAAGTGGATCCGGGGCACCCCGGCGTGCGACAGCCCGCTCAGCACGGTGGTCGAGTGCGGCAACACGAAACGGCGGTAGTCGGCCTCGGAGAGCGCGCCGGCCCACGAGTCGAACAGCTGCACGGCGGACACGCCGGCCTCGATCTGCACGCGCAGGAAGGCCAACGTCACCTCGGCCAGCCGGGCGCACAGCGCGTGCCACAGCTCGGGATCGCCGTACATCAGGGCCTTGGTCTTCGCGTGGGTGCGCGACGGCCCGCCCTCGACCAGGTAGCTGGCCAGCGTGAACGGCGCGCCGGCGAAGCCGATCAGCGGGGTGTCGCCAAGCTCGACCACCAACTGCCGGACGGCCTCGTCGACGTACGAGACGTCGTCGCGGGTGATCAGGCGGATCCGCTCCACGTCGGCGGCGGTGCGGATCGGCTCGGCCACCACCGGGCCGGTGCCCGGCACGATGTCCAGGTCGATCCCGGCCGCGGCGACGGGCACCACGATGTCGCTGAACAGGATCGCCGCGTCCACGCCGTGTCGGCGCACCGGCTGGAGGGTGATCTCGGTGACCAGATCCGGGCGCCGGCAGGACTCCAGCATCGGCACGCTCGCCCGGATCTCCCGGTACTCCGGGAGGGAGCGGCCGGCCTGGCGCATGAACCAGACCGGGGTGTGCGGAACGGGCCGACGTCGGCAGGCCCGGATGAAGGGCGAGTCGGCCGGTCCGCCGGGGCGGGAATCTCCGTCTCGGGCGACAGTGCCCGTGGTGTCCGTGGTCATCGCCGCAATCGTGCCACGCCCGCCACCCCCAAGCGGGTGGGGGTGAGAGGAAGGGCACCGTTCCTTACGCCCGGTGCCCGTCATGAGCGTCGGCGCGCCGTCGAAGCGGGCAACGGACGGCGGCATAGGCTGCCGACATGGCCCCCCCGATCGCGCTCCCGGAGACGTTCGCCCGCGCGGTCGCCGGGCTGCGGTCGGCCGCCCCGCGGCCGGAGATCACCCTGGAGGAGGTCGGCGCCCCCCAGCGGCTGGCCCCGTACGCGTTCGCGCTCGCCGCGACGGTGCTGCGCGACGACGACGAGGTGGCGACCGGCCGACTGATCCTGCTGCACAACCCGGTCGGGCACGAGGCGTGGCAGGGCACCCTGCGGCTGGTCACCTACGTGACCGCCGAGTTGGAGGTCGATCTGGCCGCCGACCCGCTGCTGCCCGGGGTCGGCTGGACGTGGCTGACCGACGCGTTGGACGCCCAGGACGCCGGCCACCGGGCGATCGGCGGGACGGTGACGCAGACCATGTCGACCCGGTTCGGCGATCTCGCCGGGCCACCGACCATCGGTGACATCGAGATCCGCGCGTCCTGGACGCCGATCGACGACGACCTGACCCCACACCTGCTCGGCTGGTGCGCGTTGCTCGCCTCCACCGCCGGCCTTCCCCCACCCGGCGTCACAGCCCTCTCCGACCGCCGCCCCGCCGGCGCAGCCTGACCCCCACCCCCCGTCTGCGTCGATCATGGGGTTGTGGTGGGCGAGATGCGGCTCCGTGCGGCATTTGTGGGGCACCACAAGTCCATGATCGACGGGGTGGGAGCGGGAGCCCCAGGACATCCGGCCGACACCTGATCGACACACGCCGGACCGGCTGCACACGCCGGATCTCCGCGCGCACTAGGGTTGGCAGGTGACCGACGAACCACCCCTGCGCCGTCGGCCCACCGAAGAACTCCCGGGAAACGCACCCCAGCACCCGCCGTCGGCCCAGCCGCAGCCGGCGGGCGAGGGGGCCGACCCGGCCGACGGTGGGCCCGTTCCGCTGATCGCCCCGCGTGACGGCACCCCCGATCCGGTGGCCGCCCCGGCCGAGCTTGCCGAGGTCGTGGCCCGCTTCGCGGCGGGCACCGGCCCGGTCGCCCTGGACGCCGAACGGGCTTCCGGCTACCGCTACAGCCAGCGCGCATACCTGGTGCAACTGCGCCGGGCCGGTGCGGGCACGGCGCTGATCGACCCGTTGCCCCTGCCCGACCTCAGCGCGCTGGACGCGGTGATCGGTGAGGCCGAGTGGGTCCTGCACGCCGCCAGCCAGGATCTGCCCTGCCTGGCCGAGGTGGGGTTGCGTCCACGCCGACTGTTCGACACCGAGCTGGCGGCTCGGCTGGCCGGCTTCGAACGCGTCGGGCTTGCCGCGCTCACCGAGCAGCTGCTCGGGTTCACCCTGGAGAAGCACCACTCGGCGGCCGACTGGTCGAGCCGACCGCTGCCCGAGTCGTGGTTGACGTACGCCGCCCTCGACGTGGAACTGCTCACCGACCTGCGCGACGCGCTGGACGCCGAGTTGACCCGGCAGGGCAAGTCGGCCTGGGCCGCTGAGGAGTTCGCCGCGCTGGTCCGTACCGGGGCACGCCCGCCCCGGGTTCGGGCGGAGCCGTGGCGGCGCACCTCGGGCATCCACCGGCTGCGGGGGGCGCGGGCCCAGGCCCGGGTCCGCTCGATGTGGTACGCCCGGGACCAGATCGCTTCCCGGCGGGACGCCGCTCCCGGTCGGGTGCTGCCCGACTCGGCGATCATCGCCGCGGCCGAGCTGGACCCGAAGGACGAGAAGACCCTGCTGACGCTGCCCGGCTTCGGTGGTCGGTCGGTCCGTCGACTGGCCCGCACCTGGCTCGCCGCGCTCGACGACGCCCGGCAGCTGCCGGAGGATTCCCTGCCGGTCTCGCCGGCCGTGGAGGGCCCGCCCCCGCCGCACCGATGGGCCGAGCGGGACCCGGTGGCGGCCGGCCGGCTGGCTCGCTGCCGGGAGGTCGTGATCCGCATCGCCGGCGAGCACAATCTTCCGCCGGAGAACCTGATCACTCCGGACTCGGTCCGCCGGCTGGCCTGGACCCCGCCGGAGGAGATCTCCGAGGAGTCGGTAGCGGAGACCCTGCGCGGCCTCAACGCCCGCGAGTGGCAGATCGGGCTCCTCATCCCCGACCTGACCGAAGCCCTGGCACCGGCGGCCTCGGCCGCCTGACCCGACCCCCGGGTGTGGGGTGGGCCACAGGCGGGGGTGGGGGCGGGGTTGGTTACTGGCGAGTAGCATCCGAGGGAAATGTGCCCGTGTCGGCGACCCTTGTTCGGACCGACGTGCCGCCCGGCGCGACTGCCGAATCACGGTCGAATAGGAGGCTCAAGTGCCCCGTGAAGTTCGCGACGTCGTCTTCGTCGACGGCGTCCGTACCCCGTTCGGCAAGGCGGGTGGCATGTACGCCAACACCCGCGCCGACGACCTGGTGATCCGCTGCATCCGGGAACTGCTGCGTCGCAACCCGCAGCTGCCCCCGGAGCGGGTCGAGGAGGTCGCCATCGCGGCCACCACCCAGATCGGCGACCAGGGCCTCACCATCGGCCGCACCGCCGCCCTGCTGGCCGGGCTGCCCAAGACCGTCCCCGGCTTCGCCATCGACCGGATGTGCGCGGGGGCGATGACCGCGGTCACCACGGTGGCCAGCGGCATCGCCATGGGCGCGTACGACATCGCCATCGCCGGTGGCGTCGAGCACATGGGCCGCCACCCGATGGGTGAGGGCGTCGACCCCAACCCGCGCATCGTCGCGGAGAAGCTGGTCGACCCGTCCGCGCTGGTGATGGGCTCCACAGCGGAGAACCTGCACGACCTGGTCCCGCACATCACCAAGGCACGCACCGACGCGTTCGCGCTCGCCTCGCAGCAGAAGACCGCCAAGGCTTACGCCAACGGCAAGCTCCAGGACGACCTGGTGCCGATGTCGATCCGCGACGCGGAGGGCGGTTGGGGTCTGGCCACCGTGGACGAGGCCCCGCGGGACACCTCGCTGGAGAAGCTGGCCACCCTGAAGACCCCGTTCCGCCCGCACGGCAAGGTCACCGCGGGCAACGCGGCCGGCCTGAACGACGGCGCCACAGCGAGTCTGCTGGCCGACGAGGCCACCGCTCGCGAGCTGGGCCTGCCGGTCGCCATGCGGCTGGTGTCGTTCGGGTTCGTCGGAGTCGAGCCGGAGGTGATGGGCGTCGGCCCGATCCCGTCGACGGAGAAGGCGCTGCGCCTCGCCGGGCTCAGCATCGACGACATCGGGCTGTTCGAGCTGAACGAGGCGTTCGCCGTGCAGGTGCTCGCCTTCCTCGACCACTTCGGCATCGCCGACGACGACGCGCGGGTCAACCCGTGGGGCGGCGCGATCGCCATCGGTCACCCGCTGGCCTCCTCCGGCGTGCGGCTGATGACGCAGCTGGCCCGCCAGTTCGCCGAGCACCCCGAGGTCCGGTACGGCCTCACGGCGATGTGCATCGGCATCGGCATGGGCGGCACTGTCATCTGGGAGAACCCGCACTGGGAGGGTGGCAACAAGTGAAGGCACCGAACGAGGTCGTCACCCGGGCGCTGCTGCGCAAGGTGAACGTGCCGGGGCTGGACCGGCCCGCCGCCCTGATCACGCTGGACAACGGCTTCGACCACACCAAGCCGAACACTTTCGGCCCGGGTGGGCTGGCCAGCCTGGACGAGGCGATCACCGCCGCGCTCGCCGCCGACCCGGCGTTCATCGCGGTCACCGGCAAGCCGTACATCTTCTGCGTGGGCGCGGACATCGTGGGGCTGCCGCAGCTCGCCGACCGCGCGCAGGCGCTGGAGATCGGGCGGCTCGGCCACCGGGTCTTCGCCCGGCTCAAGGACAGCACCGTCCCCACGTTCGCGTTCGTCAACGGCGCGGCGATGGGCGGTGGCCTGGAGCTGGCGCTGCACTGCCACTACCGGACGCTCTCCGGCGGCGCGGCGGCCCTCGCGCTACCCGAGGTCTCCCTCGGCCTGGTGCCCGGCTGGGGCGGCACCCAGTTGCTGCCGAACCTGATCGGCATCCCCGCCGCGACCCAGGTGATCATCCAGAACCCGCTGATGCAGAACAAGATGCTCAAGCCGAAGCAGGCGGCCGAGCTGGGCATCGCGGACATCCTGTTGGAACCGGCGGACTTCCTGGAGCGGTCCCTGGAGTGGGCTGCCGGCGTGGTCCGGGGTCAGGTCACAGTGACCCGGCCCGAGGTCGACAAGGACATGTGGGCGGGCGTGCTCTACTTCGCCAGGGAGACGCTGAACCAGCGGCTGCACGGCGCGGTCCCGGCCGCGTACAAGGCGCTCGACCTGCTGGAGACGGCGAAGGACGGCGACTTCGCCGCCGGCACCGCCGCCGAGGACGAGGCCCTCGCGGACCTGGTCTTCTCCGAGGAACTGCGCAGCGGCCTGTACGCGTTCGACCTGGTGCAGCGGCGGGCCAAGCGCCCGGCCGGCGCACCGGACAAGGGCCTGGCCCGCACGATCACCAAGGTCGGCATCGTCGGCGCGGGTCTGATGGCCAGCCAGCTGGCGCTGCTGTTCGCCCGCCGCCTCCAGGTGCCTGTGGTGATGACCGACCTCGACCAGTCCCGGGTCGACAAGGGCGTCGGCTACGTGCACACCCAGATCGAGAAGGCCGTCATCAAGGGCCGGATGGACAAGAACACCGCCGCCAAGCTGTACGGCCTGGTCAGCGGCACTGTCGACAAGAGCGCCTTCGCCGACGCGGACTTCGTCATCGAGGCGGTCTTCGAGGACCTGGGCGTCAAGAAGCAGGTCTGGGCCGAGTTGGAGAAGATCGTCTCTCCGGAGGCGGTGCTCGCCACCAATACCAGCTCGCTATCGATCACCGAGATGGCCGCCGAGTTGGAGCACCCGGAGCGGGTGGTCGGCTTCCACTTCTTCAACCCGGTGGCAGTGCTGCCGCTGCTGGAGATCGTCCGGGGCGAGCGCACCGACGACGTCACCCTGGCGACCGCGTTCGCCGTGGGCAAGCAGCTCAAGAAGTCGAGCGTGCTGGTCAAGGACGCTCCGGCATTCGTGGTGAACCGGCTGCTCACCCGCTTCCTGGGCACCGTCTTCGCCGCCGTCGACGCGGGCACTCCGCTGGACGTGGCGAACAGCGCCCTGGACCCGCTGGGCCTGCCGATGCGTCCGCTCGCCCTGCTCCAGTTGGTCGGGCCGGCCGTCGCCTACCACGTGGGCGGCACCCTGCACGACGCGTACCCGGACCGGTTCGGGGTCAGTGAGAACCTCAAGCGGATCGCCGACTCGGGTCAGCCGCTCGTGGTCGACGACCAGATCAACGAAGAGGTCGCCAAGCTGCTCGTGGTCGGTGACCAGCCGCTGACCGCCGAGCAGGTACGCCAGAACGCCCTCGACGCGCTCGCGCAGGAGATCCGGCTGATGCTGGACGAGGGTGTGGTCGCCGAGGCGCAGGACATCGACCTGTGCATGATCCTGGGCGCTGGCTGGCCGTTCCACCTGGGCGGCGTCACGCCGTACCTGGACCGGACCGGCACCTCCGAGCGGGTCGCCGGCCAGCGGTTCCTACCGCCCGGCGCGGCGAGCCTGCCGGCCTGAGGAGATAGCAGCACCACAGTCGCGGTGGTCGGACCGTCCCTGGTGGACGGATCGGCCACCGCGACCGTTTGTGATCAGACGATCGCGGGTTGCGGCTTTCCGCCGGGACAACGGCGGGCGCCGCGCCGGGTTAGGATCACGCGCTTTGCACCCCCATCTTGGAGCTGACTGATGTCCCAGCCGCCGGCCAATCCCTACGGCCCGCCGCACGATTCCCCCGACCCGTCGCAGCAGCCGGGCCAGCAGCCTGGCGGCTGGCCGCCGCCGCAGCAGCAGGGACAGCCGCAGCACCCCGGTGGTTTCCCACCCGCGCAGCCGGGCTTCCCGCCCGCGCAGCCTGGTTTCCCGCCCGCGCAGCCTGGTTTCCCGCCCGCGCAGCCGGGCTTCCCGCCCTACGGCGACCCGAACATGGCCGGTGGCCCTCCCCCGGCGAAGAAGTCGAACGTCGGCAAGATCGTGCTGATCGTGTTGGCCGTGGTGCTGGTGCTCTGCCTCGGCGGCGCGGCGATCACCTGGCTCGTCGTCAAGGACGACGTGGGCGCCGTGGTGGACGCCAGTAAGACCCGGGTGGTCGCGCCGGCCACCCTCGCCGACCGGCCGAAGCTCACCGACCCGCAGCTCCAGGCGGCCGCCGAGCAGGCGGTCAGTGGGATGAAGTCGGCGGCGCAGAACGAGACGAGCACTGTCGCCGCCTTCTACGGCGACCCGACCAAGCAGGACCTCGTCATGATCGCGGGTGTGTCCGCGCTCCTGTCGGACCCGAAGAAGGAGCTCGACGCCTATGTGGACGGCCTGTCCAAGCAGCTGACGGTCGACGCGATGACGGCTGTCGACGCTGGCCCGCTCGGCGGCGAGGCGCGCTGCGGCGACGGCAAGGCCGATACCGTCCCGCTGGGCATCTGCGTCTGGGCCGACCGGGGCAGCCTGGGCATGGTGGTGATGTACTTCAAGTCCGCCGACCAGGCGAAGACCGAGTTCGCCACGATCCGGGGCCAGGTCGAGCAGCAGTCCTGATCCGTACGCGACCGGGGCCGGGGGGGGGGGGCTCGGCGGGGGGGTGGGGGGCCGGTGAGGGTAGTGGGACGGCGGGTCCGCAGGGCTGGT
>NZ_JBEZGJ010000237.1:0-8858 GCF_040649965.1 Micromonospora sp. NPDC048843 | reverse complement strand
GCGCTGCACGGACCGCCGAGTTCCGCGACTACCTGCCCTACAACCAGGGCAACCGGACGCTGATCGTCTCCAGCTGGCGACGACCGGCCGGCAGCGCCGGGGTCGCCCGCTTCACCAACAGATCGTCGTACGAGCGACCGCCCGCCGAAACGGTCAGGGCCGGCTGCTCCAGCCGCCACCGGGCGCCGAACTCGAACTCGCCGTCGGTCACCGGACGGGTCGTCGGCAACGCCCACATGCTGTCGTACGAGTCGTCGGGCAGCACCTGACTCTCGGTGAGACCGTTCTTGGTGGACCGGTGGATGTCCATCCGCAGCGCGCTGGCGGTGGCCTCCTGCGGCACCCGGGCCTGCACCTGCCGGGCGGCGCGCGCGTCCAGGGTGACGGTGCGGTCGCGGTCCAGGTTCACATCGGTGAAGCTGAGCATCGCCATGCCCTTGGAGTGCGGCCCGTGCGCGCCGCGCACGTCCGCGGAGATCCAACCGTTCCAGCTTCCCACCGGCAGCCGCAGCGTGGCGGTGCCGCTCTCGGGCAGGTCCACGGCGGTGAACAGGGTGTCGGCGGTGAGGATGACCTTGCCGACGAGCGGTTTGCCGTCGCGGTCCTTGGCGACCAGCGTCAGGTTCTGCCGCTGGCCCTCCTTGCCGGCGCCGATCAGGGTGCGTCCGCGCACCGCACCGGTGTCGTCGGTGGCGACGATCATGCCGCTGACCTGCTTCTCCACCGGCAGCTTGTCGTACGCGGCGGTCACCGTCACGGTGGCGGTGCCGCCCGCGGGCACGGCGACCCGGTCGGCGGAGAGCGCGAACAGTCCGGCCGGCGCGGTGGCCACGTCGAGGGCCAGCTTCAGGGCGACCGGCGCGCTGCCGACGTTGGTGTAGGTGACAGTGCGGTCGACGGTCATGCCCGGCTGCTGCGGCCACGCCTGGAAGCCGGAGTAGGCGCTCGGGGTGGCGAAGACCGTGGCGTGCGCGGCGGCGACCGCGTCGACCCGACCGGCACCCGCCTGGTACGGGGTGTACCCGGGGGTGGCCTTGACCGTGCTGACCAGCGCTTCCTTGATCCGCTGACCGGTCCAGTCCGGGTGCGCGGCGGCAACCAGCGCGGCCGTTCCGGCCACGTGTGGGGTGGCCATCGACGTGCCGCTCATCAGCGTGTAATCGCCGGAGCCACCCCGCACCAGGTGCGAGCGGGCCGCCAGGATGTCCACGCCGGGGGCGGTGATCTCGGGCTTGAGCCCGCCGTCGCCGGCGCGTGGCCCCTGGCTGGAGAAGTCGGCGAGGTGGTCGGTGGCGTCGACGGCGCCCACTGTGAGCGCGGAGTTGGCGGCGCCCGGGCTGCCGATGGTGGCCGGGCCGCTGTTGCCGGCGGCGATCACGAAGAGGGCACCGGTCTCGGCGCTGAGTCGCTCGACCGCCTGGCTCATCGGGTCGCTGCCGTCGGTGGCCTCACCGCCCAGGCTCATGCTGACCACCCGGGCCTTCTGCTCCCGGGCCGCCCACTCCATGCCGGCGATGATCCACGAGTTCTGCCCACTGCCCTCGCTGTTGAGCACCTTGCCGATGTGTAGGCGGGCACCCGGGGCGACGCCCCGCTCGGCGCCACCGGACGCGGCACCGGTGCCGGCGATCGTCGAGGCGACGTGCGTGCCGTGGCCCTTGTAGTCGAGGATGTCGGGCTCCTCGGGCACGAAACTGCTCGACTCGGCGATCTGCCCGGCGAGATCCGGGTGTTCCGCGTCCGCACCCGAGTCGAGCACAGCGACGTCGACACCGGCGGCGGTGTTGCCCTCGGCCCACAGCTTCGGCGCACCGATCTGCGCTGTGGACTCGGCCAGGTCCGCGTGCACCCGACCGTCCAACCAGACCTTCGCAATGCCGTTGGCCAGGGTCGGGGCGTCACCCGTACGCCGGGTCGAACCGGCGGTCAGAGCGGTCCAGAACCGGTCGGCGGTGGCGCGCTGGCGGGTCAGCGCCGCGCCCTGCACGCTGTCCAACGGTCGGACCAGCTTCGCGCCGTCGACTGTGGGACGGGTGCGGTTGCGGGCCGCCGCGTCGGTCATCGTGACGATCAGCGGAAGCGCGTCGGTGTGCGCGTCGTCGTAGCCGTCGGCGATGAGGTCGGTGACGTTGAACAGCTGCCGGTCCAGAACACCACTGGTCACATAGGACAGCGCGGCGTCCGGGTAGACGTAGGTGTCGCCGTCGCGCACCGTGCGGTGGAAGCTCGGGGTGCTGCCGTCTGGCCGGCGCACTGTCGACACAGTGCTGCCGTCCGGTGCTGTGGTGACGGTGACCGTGTCACCGGTGATCAGGGTGACGGTGGACGCGCGTCCGGCGGCGGCCGGGGGTTGACCCGCCGGGCGGTCGGGGTTGTTCGGCGGGGCGGCGGCCGCTCCCGCGCCGGGTGGGGTGAACCCGGCCGCCAGGGTGAGGGCGGCGCCGAGGGCGATCAGCCCGGATCGGCGGCGCCGGTGAGACAGAGCCACGATGACCTCTTTGTGTCGAGAAGTGGTACGCACCACAGCATCGACGCAGAGCCCACCCCAACCGCGCCCCCAACCTCGACGCACTTACGCCATGGCGCAACCCCGCCACCCACCCCGCTCTCCCCCGTCCCCGCCCCCGCCCCCCGCCCCCGCGCCCCGCGCCCCGCGCCCCGCGCCGATCTTGCACTTTGTGTCGCGACCAAAGCCGCGAATCAGGGCGCATCGGCAACCGCAAGTGCAAGATCGGCGGGGTGGGGCGGGGAGGGAGGGCGGTGGGGAGGGCGGTGGGGAGGGAGGGCGGTGGGGCGGGTGGGTGGGTTAGGGGGTGGGGCGGGTTAGGGGGTGGGGCGGGTTAGCTTGGCTAGGGCGTCTAGTTGGGTGGGGTCGGAGAGGGCTGAGCCGACTGCTACGACACGTACTCCTGCTTGTAGGAACGCTTCTGCGTTGCCGGCGTCGAGGCCGCCGGTGGCGACGAAGCGCACCTGCGGCAGCGGGCCGGCGACGGCCTTGAACCAGGCCGGGCCGAGGGAGATCGCGGGGAACGCCTTGAGCCAGGTGAGGCCGTGCCGCAGTGCCTGCTGGGCCTCGGTGGGGGTGGCCACACCGGGCAGGTGCGGAAGGCCACGCGCGGCGGCGGCGTCGGCGACCGCGAGGTCCAGGCCGGGCGCGACGGTGAACCGGGCGCCCGCGTCGGCCGCCGCGGCGACCTGGTCGACGTCGAGCACGGTGCCGGCGCCGACGATCCGGTCGCGTGCGGCCCCCGCCTCGACGGCGGCCCGCAGCGCCGGCACCGCGTCGGCGGTGGCCACCGGAACCTCCACCACGTCGATGCCGAGGTCCCAGGCACGCTCGGCGAGTCGAACGGTCTCGGCGACCGGCAGGCCGCGCAGGATCGCCATCACCCGGGCGCCGCCGAAGATGTGGTCGAAGTCCGGTGTGGTCATGGTGCACTCCATCCGATGTCGCGGTGGGACTGTTGCTGCTGGTCGGGTCGCAATCCGCCGGCCCGGCTCAGGTCGTCGCGCCCGGGTCGGTCAGGTCGAGTGGCGACCAGGCGTCGGCGGGGGCGTCGATGAGTTTCTCGAACCAGGCCCACTGCGGGACGGGGGCGTTGTCGCCGCTGCTGGTCAGAGCCTGCGCGGCGACGAGGTGACCGAGGCGCAACCGCCGCACCGGG
Source organism: Micromonospora sp. NPDC048843 (assembly GCF_040649965.1). Lineage (NCBI taxonomy): Bacteria > Bacillati > Actinomycetota > Actinomycetes > Micromonosporales > Micromonosporaceae > Micromonospora > Micromonospora sp. NPDC048843. The sequence continues at coordinate 5,193 of NZ_JBEZGJ010000237.1, read as the reverse complement.
TCGAGGCCGCGGAGCAGCCCGGCCAGGTAGCCGGCGGCGAAGGCGTCTCCGGCGCCGACCGGCTCCACCACCGTCACCCGGGGCGCGGGCACGAAGACCGGTTCGGCGTCGCGGACCAGTGCGGTGGCGCCCACCGCGCCGTCCTTGACCACCACCGTCGCCGGATCCGGCAACAGCTCGCGTACGGCCGTCGGGTCGGTGGTACCCCAGAGGGTTTCCGCCTCGTCCTGCCCGACGAAGACGAGGTCGCAGCGGTTGGCGAGGTCGCGCAGCACCGGCGCGGCCTGCTCGGCGGGCCACAGCCGGGCCCGGTGGTTGACGTCGAAACTGACCAACGCCTGCGCCAGCGGTCGGTCGGTCACCGCGTGCTCGACCAGCGCCCGGCAGGACGCGGACAGCGCCGCTGTGATTCCGGACAGGTGCAGCACCCGGGCGCCGGCCAGCGCCGGGTCGGCCAGCGTGGCGGGGTCCATCCGGGCGGCCGCCGACCCGGCCCGGTAGTAGTGCACTGCGGTTCCCTCCGGGCCGGGGTCCTTGACGTACAGGCCGGTGGGGGCGGCCGGGTCCACGCACACCTGGTCGACCCGGACTCCGGCGGCGGCGACGTGCCGGACGACGGCCCGACCGAAGGGGTCGTCGCCGACCCGGCTCACCCAGGTCGTCAGGTGTCCCAGGCGGGCCAGGTAACCGGCCACGTTGGACTCGGCCCCACCGACCGAGACGGCGACCCGCTCGGCGCGCTCCAGCGGCTCACCCGGCGCGGGGCAGAGCACCACCATCGTCTCCCCCACGGCGGCCACCTCGATCGACGGAAGGCCGGCCGGAACACTCGGCTGGTCAGGTCGGGGGGCGGTCGGCATCGGGCACACGTCCTCGCGGCGGGGGTGCTGGGCGTCGCCGAGCCTAGGTGTCCCGCGCGGGGTGGGCAACCCGTCGCACGTCACACCTTGACGCTCAGGGCAACGTCAGCCCATACGCGGCCAGCACCTCCGCGATCGGCTGGTAGTAGGTGGTGCCGCCGGCGGTGCAGTTGCCGGTGCCGCCGGAGAGGATGCCGAGGATCCTGCCGGTGGAGGCCACGTAGAGCGGTCCGCCGCTGTCCCCCGGCTCGGCGCAGATGTTGGTGCGGATCAGGCCGTAGATCACGCCGGTGGCGTAGTTGACGGTCTGGTTGAGACCGGTGACGGTGCCGCAGCGCACGCCGGTGGTGCTGCCGCTGCGGCACACCGCCTGACCGATGTACGCGTTGCCGGGGCCGTTGATGGTCAGCAGGCCCGGGTAGGTGTAGACCGCGCTCGGGTGGGCGATCCGGCCGGTGTAGCGGATCAGCCCGTAGTCGTTGGTGGGGTAGCTGGTGGCGGTGCGGGTGCCGAGCACTGTGGTCTGGGCGCTGTCGGCGTACCAGGTGGCGGCTGCGGTGGTGCAGTGCCCGGCGGTGATCACGTAGTAGGTGCTGCCGCTGCGCGCGTTGGCGCCGAGCGAGCAGCGCGCGCCACCGCCGCCGTAGATGCCCTGCCCGCCGGCGATCAGGGGGCGCAGCGTTCCGGGTTCGCGGCGCAGCAGCACGCCGGCCCGGTCGGTCACCGCCCGCAGTGCGGCCAGTTCGCCGGGGGCCACGGTGTCGTCGACGGTGAGGGTCATCCGGCCGGTGGCGGGGTCGAGGCCCCAGGCGGTGCCCGCGGTGCGTACCCCGGTCAGCGTGGCCGTCGGATCGGCGGCGGGCGCGGCGGACCGGTCGGGGACGGCGGCCTGCGCCGCACCGGGCGCGACGAGCAGCAGGGTGGTCAGGACGAGGGCGACCAGCGGGGAGCGGCGCATCCGAACCTCCGAAGAGATCGAGATTGATGGATGCAGTAAAGCATCGCCCGGCGCCCGACGCCGTGGCAACCTCCGGACGCCCTCTTCCCCGACCGGCGGGAATCGCCGATCCGGGGACGGGCCGCGCCGGCACCGCCGATAATCCTCGGAGACACGGCGGGAGGCCGGGCATGACCACCGGAGGCACCGCGGCGCTGGTACGCCGGCCGGACGGTTCGACGCGGGCCACGCTGCTGGAGTTGCTCTTCGACGTGGTCTTCGTGGCCTCGCTCGCGCTGACGTCGACCCTGCTCGCGGAAGTCCACAACTGGTCCGGCGCCGCGATGGTCCTGCTGATGCTGACGGCGATCTGGTGGACCTGGTCGGTCACCTCCACCACCACCGAGTTCTACGACCCTCAGCAGCGCCCCATCCAGGCCATCCTGATGGTCGCCATGGTCGGTTCGGTGGGGATGGCGGCATCGTTGCCGATGGTCTCCGACGGGCACGCGATGGTCTTCGCGATCTCGTACGTCGGCACGCACGTGATCCGCGGCATCATCCTGGTCACGACGTTGTACCGGAAGCGACATCGGGCGGCCATGGTCCGGGCCAGCCGGTTCTTCTTCTGGTTCGTGGTGTCCGGCGTCTTCTGGATCACGGGCGCGGCGTCCGGCACTGTGAACTGGGCCCTCTGGGCCATCGCCATCACGATCGACCTGATCTCCGCGGCGGCCCGCTACCCCACGCCCTGGCTGGGCCGGGTGCCCTCGGAGCAGTACGAGCGGACAACCGCGCATCTCGGCGAGCGGTACCAGCAGTTCATCATCCTGGCCCTCGGCGACATCATCCTGGTTCCCACGCTGCAGGTCAGCCGGGGCCCGCTGGCCGGGCTCCGGGTCGCCGCGCTGCTCTGCGCGTTCGCCATCATGCTGCTGCTCTGGCAGGTCTACGTCTTCCGGGCCGGCGAGTTGCTGGAGGCGGGGGCCGGGCCGAAGTCGGGCCGGCCGGCCCGGGTGGCTCCGTACACGCACCTGGTGATGCTGGCCGGCGTGGTCGCCACGGCGGCCTCGTTCGACCTGGTCGTCACCCGGCCGACCGGCACGACCCCGGTCGGGTGGCTCTTACTGATCATGGGCGGTCCGGCGCTGTTCGTGATCGGCCGCGCCCTGTTCACCCTGCTGGTGTCCATGCTCGTGCCGTGGCGGCGAATGCTCTGCCTCCCCCTGCCGCTGCTCACGCTGCCGTGGGCCGGCCGCTGGCCGCCGCTGCTGGTCACCGCCGTCGTGGCGCTCACGCTGGCGGCGCACATCCTGATTCCCGGAGCGGCCCGGGAGACCACACCGGGCCTGCGGATGCGGCAAGCAGACGACTGACCCTTACCTGTTCAGACGATGTGTCGAGCGGCCCACTCGGCGAGGTCCCGGGCGCACGCGTCCACCGACTCCTGCCAGGTTCGGGCCGCGCCCTCCCCCGCCTCGTCGCTGACCTGCTTCACCAGCCGGCACGGCACACCGGCCTGCGCGGCGGCCCAGGCCACCGCGTACCCCTCCATGTCGACCAGGTCGGCGCGCTGCGCCAACCGGTCCCGCTCGGCGTCGTCGGCCACGAAGGTGTCACCGGTCGCGAGCACCGCGCCCTCGGCTGCCAGCGGCAGCGGCGCCCCGTAGGTCTCGCCGGTCAGCGTGCGCAGCAGCTCGGTGTCCAGGTCGTGCTGGAGCACTGTGGCGACCTCGTGGATCCCGGCCCACCCGGGGCGCAACGCTCCCGCCGTACCCAGGTTGAGCAACAGGGCGGGGCGCGGCCCGGCGGCGAGCACCGCGGCCACCGCGCTGGCGGCGTTCACCTTGCCCATGCCGGTGAGCAGGACCGGCAGCTCGGGCGGCAGGTAGCGGGCCTCCTCCCCCACGGCAAGAACCACCAACGGACGATCGGCGCGGACCGTACCTCGAAGATTCACCGGAGCATCGTACGAGCCGACCGGTGGGCCGGTGACGTCAGTCGTCGGTGAAGCGGTACAGCACGAAGTCCTTGTCCGCGCCACAGGCGATCACGTGGGTGTTCCACGAACAGGAAGAGCTGCGCACGTCCTTCAGCTCACCCAACTCGTCGACCTCCCCGGACTCGGCCCACACCCCGGCCAGCACCCGGTTGTCCGCGACCACGCTGGGCGCCTTGGCGAAGACCAGCAGGTTGCCCGCGTCGAGGCGGACCGCCACTCCGCCCCGGTCCCGCAGCACCGCTTTGCCGGTGGCGTCGAAGACGGTGACGGTCGGCTCCGGCAACTCCCGTTGGGCGAGCACCTGCTCACCCAACGGAACCAGACCGGTCACGCCCGGCGCCGACCATTTGATCATTTGCTCACCCTCGGTGGCCGCCACCATCTCGGTGCGCGCGACGTCGTTGTTCGGCACCTGCAACAGGCAGGCCCGCCGCTCACCGCAGGCCATCAGCTCCTTCGGGCGGTACTCGTCGTTGCCGGAGCGGTGCAGCACCACCGGCTCGGCGTCGGAGCCCAGGTCGTACGCGAGGAGCTGGTAACCACCCTCGTTGGCGGCCACGTACAGGCGGTCCTCGTGGGCGACCACCAGGTCGTCGAGGTCGGCGACGCTGCCCCACTGGCGCAGCACCGCGCCGGATGCCATGTCGAGCAGCCGCACCGACCGGTCCGCACCCACCTGGACCAGTCGCCGCCCCTTGCTCGCCCACGGGTTGCGGGGCGTGCCGTCGAGGAAGGCCGGCCCGCCCGCCGCCGCGTCGGTGCCGACCGGCCGGACCACGGTACGGCCACCGGCGTACTGGCCGCGGGGGTTGGGCTGCGTCCACTTCGCCGAGCCGTTGCTCAGGCGCAGACCGACCAGTTCGTCAGCGGTCCGGTCCACCAGCACCGCCGTGTCGTCGGCGAAGTAGACGTCGTCGTCACCACGCAGAACGCGCTGCCAGCGCTGCTCGCCGGTACGACCGTCGAGGACGGCCAGCGGTCGGGGGGTGCTGTCGCCCGGTGCGTCGGCGAGGACCGCGACCGCCCCGGGGACGGCGATGATCGCCTCCCAGTCGTCGGCCCGCACGTCGGTCTGCTTCCGCCACAACTGGTGGCCGTTGCCCGCGTCGACGGCCACCACCTCCAGCCGGTCGTCGGGCAGCGGAAACGCCAGGTAGGCCCGGTCGTCGAGCACCGCCGTCCACATGGCGACCGGCCGTTCGGCGCCGGCCGACGGCCGGGACAGCTCGCGCAGCGAGTCGAACGTCAGATCCGGATAGCGGTCCCGGGTCAGGTAGAGCGTCGCCGCGGTGGCCACCCCGACCAGGGCCAGCACCGCGCCGAGCACCACCCAGCGCGCCCGCCGCCAGCCTGTCGCGCCGCCGGGCGGGGTCGCGACGGCGCGCCAGCTCCGG
>NZ_JBEZGJ010000236.1:0-8907 GCF_040649965.1 Micromonospora sp. NPDC048843 | reverse complement strand
GGTAGTGGTTGCGGCGGGGGACCTGTTCGGGGTCGAGCCAGGCCGGTGGCACGAACTCGGGGTGGCCCGCCGCCGACGACCAATCAGATCTTGGCGACCTGGTTGAAGTTGAGCTCCACCGGAGTCTCACGACCGAAGATCGACACCAGCACCTTGAGCTTCTGCTGGTCGGCGTTGATCTCGCTGATCGTGGCCGGCAGCGATGCGAACGCGCCGTCGGTGACGGTGACGGAGTCGCCCACCTCGAAGTCGAGAACCTTGATCTCCGGCTTCGACTTCTTCTGCTCGGTCTCGACAGCCGGCGCCAGCCACTTCAGCACCTCGTCGAGCGAGAGCGGAGCAGGCCGGTCGGCCCGGTCGGTCGCGCCGACGAAGCCGGTCACACCCGGGGTGTTCCGGACACAGGAGTAGGACTCGGCGGTCAACTCCATCCGAACCAGGATGTAACCCGGGAAGACCTTGGCCTGGATCTGCGAACGCTTACCGTTCTTGACCTCGACCTCTTCCCGGGTCGGCACCTCGACCTGGTAGATGAAGTCCTCCATGTCGAGACTCGTGATCCGGGTCTCGAGGTTGGTCTTGACCTTGTTCTCGTAGCCGGCGTACGAGTGCACCACGTACCAGTCACCCGGCGCGTAGCGCAGCTTCTGCCTCAGCTCCGCGACGGGGTCGTAGTCCTCGTCCGGGGCGGGCTCGGTCGTAGGGAACTCCGGCTCGCTGGCGGCCTCAACCGACTCGTCACCAGCCGCCGTCGCGACCGTGGACTGCTCGTCCACCGGTCCGGCGGTCTCGTCGTACTCAGGCACGCTCGCTCACTTCCGTCACTATGGCTGGAGGCAGCCGGTCAGTCCGAGTTGCCAAAGACAAACAACACGACCTTGGCGAAGCCGAAGTCCAGCACACCCACGATCGTCAGCATCACCGCGACGAACGCCACCACCACGGCGGTGTAAGTCAGCAACTCCTTGCGGGTCGGCCAGATGACCTTACGCAGTTCAGCTACGACCTCGCGGAAGAACCGGGCGATGCGGCCGAAGACGCCCACCCGACCCGTTTCCGACCGCGTGGTCGGCCGGCTGTCTGCCGACTCCGCCCGGGCACGGGACCGCGTGGCGGTGCCTCCCCGGGAAACCGGCTCGTCCGCGCCGGAGGCGTCGTCGTCGGCCACGTCGTCGACGACCTCGTCGTCCAGACGATCGTCGCCGTCGTCGTCGCGCCGCTTGTTGTCGGCCACTTCGCCCTCCGTCGCGGAATCTGGGGTCGCACGCCGAGTGGCGTACGCGGCGCTGGTCACGCCGGCCGGACCCAACCGTCCCGCGACGGGCCGCGGCCGGTGGATCACCCGGAGGGCCCCGATTGCCTCGGAGCCACCCCGCCGATGCCACCACCACGGGCCGGACGCCGCCAAGTGGCGGCGCGACCCACGGGAACGGTCAGGCCTGAGGCGCAGGGGTGACAGGACTTGAACCTGCAGCCTGCGGTTTTGGAGACCGCTGCTCTGCCAATTGAGCTACACCCCTATGTGGCAACACTCGCCCCACGCGGCCACAGACGACCGAGCAGGGGTCACTTGCCCCACGGCGGACCAGTGTACGGGTAGCCGCCCGACTTTCCCAACCGGTCTCTCCGCCACGCGTGGCGGGCTCCGCTCAGCGTGCCGTCCGGATGGTTGCCCGCGCCTGCGACAGCACCTTCTCACCCAGGCAGGTGGCGGTCACCTCGAGCCGGGTGAGACCGTCCTCGGTCACCTCGCGGACCCGCGCGGTCACCTCGATCTCGGTCCCCTGGTCATCGTCGGGGACCACCACCGGCCGGGTGAAACGCACGCCGTACTCGACCACCGCGTCCGGCGACCCGGCCCACTCGGTGACCGCCCGCCCGACCAGCGCCATCGTGAACATGCCGTGGGCGATCACCCCGGGCAGGCCCACCTTGGTGGCGACCCGGTCGCTCCAGTGGATCGGGTTGAAGTCGCCCGAGGCGCCGGCGTAGCGGACCAGGTCCGCGCGGGTCACCCGAAACGTCTGTGCTGGCAACTCCATCTCACGCCTCCCCGCGAATGACATACCTGGCCCAGACCGCGACCACTGGTTCCCCGCCGACGGTGCTCACGTCGGTGCGCGTGGTCAGGAAGCCGTGCCCACCCCTGGTGCTGACGTCCTCGATGGTGTTGGTGCAGACCAGCTCGTCGCCGGCGACCACCGGCCGGGTGTACGCGAACCGCTGGTCGCCGTGCACCAGGCGGCTGTAGTCGACACCCAGGGCCGGGTCCTCGATGATCTGGCTGCTCGCGGCCATCGTCACGATCACCGGAAAGGTCGGCGGGGCCACCACGTCAGGGTGGCCCAGCGCCCGCGCGGCCTCCGGGTCGTGGTGGGCCGGGTCGGTGGCGCCGACGGCGCTGGCGAACTCGCGGATCTTTTCTCGGCCCACCTGGTAGGGGGCGGTCGGCGGATACGTCCGGCCGACGAAGGAAGGGTCCAGAGGCATGCCGCGAACCTACACGGAAAGCCCAATCGCCGACCTGATCGGTAGGCGGCGGCGGAGCCGCACCAAACCGGTCAGGTCGGCGATCGGAAAGCTTCGACAACGGCCGGCCCTGAGGCCGGCCAGCGGTCAGCGGGTCTCGCGGTGGACCGTGTGCCGACCGTCACGCGGGCAGAACTTCTTCAGCTCGATGCGGTCGGGGTCGTTGCGCCGGTTCTTGCGCGTGATGTAGTTGCGCTCCTTGCACTCCACACACGCCAAAGTGATCTTCGGCCGGACATCGGTAGCCTTCGCCACGGCGGAGTGCCTTCCTCGCTAACGGAAACAACTACGACGCGCCAGCCTAGACGCTGACAGCGCGGACATGCAAAGTGGGCGCCAGAAGCGCCCATTCTTACGACCACCGGCAACGAGCCCGGAAGACGAGAGTAGCGGTGGCCGGACTTGAACCGGCGACACAGCGATTATGAGCCGCTTGCTCTACCATCTGAGCTACACCGCTGCGATGGGTCCAGCTGAACCCTCGAGCCCCCTTACGGAATCGAACCGTAGACCTTCTCCTTACCATGGAGACGCTCTGCCGACTGAGCTAAGGGGGCCTGCGCGATCTCCCCGTGGGGCGCGCAGGAGTAAGAGTACACGGCCCGGCTCGACAGGTGAAATCGGATCCCCGGTGATCGTCCGCGCCCTGTTCAGGGCACAACACGCAGGCGCGGCAGCTCTCCGTTCGAGGCTGTCTCCGGCTCCACCTGGGCGCCGAACCAGGCGGCCAGCCGCTCGTACGGCAGCGGCCGGCTGAACAGGAAGCCCTGCCCGATCTCGCAACCGATGTCCTGGAGAAGCTCCAGGGTCAGCTCGCTCTCCACCCCCTCGGCCACCACCGCCAGGCCGAACTGCTGGGAGAGGGTGACCACCGCGTTGACGATCGCCAGGTCCCCCGGGTCGGTCGCCATGCCCTGCACGAAGGAACGGTCCACCTTCACCTCGTGCACCGGCAGCCGACGCAGGTGCGCCAGAGACGAGTCACCAGTGCCAAAGTCGTCCACCGACAGCCGTACGCCGAGATCCCGCAGTCGTTGCAGAGTGGGGATGGGTCGGTCCGTGCCGTCCAGCACCCCCGACTCGGTGATCTCCAGGGTGAGACGCTGCGCCGGCACCTTGTACTCGGTCAACAACTCCTGGACCCGGTCCGGGAAGTGCTGGTCGATGAGCGTACGAGCCGAGAGGTTGACCGCGATCGGCAGCGGCTGGTCGGCCAGCGCCCAATCTCGACTGCGCCGAAGGCCCTCCCGGAGCACCACCTCGGTGAGCCGGCTCAACTGGCCGGTGTGCTCGGCCACCGCCACGAAGTCCTCGGGCGCGACAGTGCCGTGCGCCGGGTGCTCCCAGCGGGCCAGACACTCCACACCCACCAGGCGCCGGTCCCGCAGAGTCACCTTGGGCTGGAAGTAGACCTCCAGCTCGTCCTGATCCAGTGCGCGGCGCAGATCGCCGGCCAGACCCAACCGGCGCAGTGAACGGGACTCCAGCGCGGGATTGAACAGCTGCGCGCTGCCCGGCACCGACTTGGCTGCGGTGGCGGCGAGGTCGACCCGAAGCAGCAGGGTCGCCGCGTCGCTGCCGTGGTCCGGGTGTACGGCCACCCCGACGGCAGTGTCCACGTCGAGGGTGAGCGCGTCGAAGACCATCTCGTCGCGGATCTGGTCGCGCAGTTGGGCGGCCAACTCGAGCGCTGCCTCAGCGCTCTCCAACCGCAGCGTCACCAGGAACTCGTCCCCGCCGGCACGACCAACCAGAGCCGACGACGGCGCGCTGGCCCGCAACCGATTGGCGACCTCGATGAGGACCTTGTCTCCGGCCGCGTGCCCCAGGGACTCGTTGACCTGGCGCAGCCCGTCGACGTCGAAGAGCAGCAGCGCCACCACCTCGCCCGGTGCGCGGATCTTTACCGACTCGTCCAGCGCCCCGGTGATCCGCCGCCGGTTGGGCAGTCGGGTCAACGTGTCGTGGTGCGCGTCGTGCCGGAGCCGATCGACCAGCCGCGAATTCTCCAGGGCCACGGCTGCGTGTGCCGCCACGGTCTCGAAGATGGGGATGTCGCCACGGGTGAAATGACCGACGTCGCTGAGCCGGTTGGCGACCTCCAAGGTGCCGATGACCGCCTGACCGGACCGGAGCGGCACAACGATGACGTCCTTGATCTTGCCGCGACTCAGGGCCTGGCGCTCGTTCGACTCGTCGTCGAAGGCGCGCCCCACCGCGACGGTCCGCCCCTCACCCGCGGCTCGCTGGCGAAGGGAAGCCGGCGTCCGTACGACGTCCAGCAGACCCGAATCGTCGACCCTGGCGGTGAGTAACACTTCGGGGTGACGGCCCAGGGCGGGCAGCCACAGAGTCGCGTACTCGGCCTGCATCAGGGCCCGGACCCGCCCTAGTAGAGCATCGACGAGCGTCCCGTCCTGGCCGCGCTCCCCGATTGCGCGGGTCAGGTCGTACAGAGCGGCCAGCGTCCGGTGTTGCCGGAAGAACTCCGCGTAGGAGCGGTAGACCAGGACCAGTGCCACACCGAGTGCGACAAGCAGCACCAACGACCACCAGGTGGTCGTGACGGCGATCAGGATGATCAGTCCGAGCGAGACGTTGATCGCCGCAGTGAGCAGGGCGGGGCGTGCGGTGCGGAGAGAGTCCCGTCCCGCCTGCCAGCCCTGGAGAAGGGTGTGCACGCCGACGATGCCCGCAAGGCTGACAAGGATCACAGCGGTTACGGCCGCGAAAAGACTCAGCCAGGTGCCGGGGTCGTCCACCTCCTTCGAGGGCGGTAGCGCCTGAAGGAGGAGTACGGCGAGCGAGGTCCCAGCGGCCGCCTTGGCCACGTTGAACCAGAACTTGACGGGCGCGAACCGGTGCCGCGTCTGCGTGAGCATGGAGGCCACCGTGTAGATGGCGACGACGGTCAGCGGTGGCAGCAAGAAGAGCGCCAGCACCAGCGGAATCTCGGTCAGGGTCATGCCGAACGACTGCCGCCGGACGACAAAGTTGAGGACCGGCATGCCCACAGCGGCCATGGCGACCAACAACAGGAGCGCGAGAAGCCATTCACCGAAGGGCTGGGACGACACCAGCCCCGTGACCATGGAACAGATCGCTGCGAAGAACACCAGCGGCGCGGTGATGAACCAGGCACGATCCGCCGAACGGCGTCGCGATCGATTACGCGGAGCCATACCGCTCCCTACGGCGCCTGCAGTTACCGCTCTTGAGTGGGGGTGAGCTGAACCAGTCAGCGACCACTGCCGAAGACAGTGTTCTCCGGAACGACAGTCCAGATGAGATCGATGGCCTGAGCTCCGCTGGCACTGCTGTCGAAGAGGCCGGCGGGGAAGGCGACGATGGCGGCGGCAGCGAGAACAAGGAGGAGAGACCCACCGAGTCGGCCTAGCCTTCGACCAGACATGATCGCTCCTGTCGGGAGATGTACAGCGTTGATGGAGGTTCCACGATCGTGCCACAGCGCGGGCAGCCAGAGAAGTGGTGGTCGCCCGACTGGCCCCACCGTCTGTTACTTCCCGCCGTTCGGCCTACCGCCCCCAACGCACTGGACCAGATCACAAGCTTGCGGGGTGGTTCACCGCTTCACGCAGCGTTGAATACGACCTTCAACGCAATTCGGGTCCAGCTGTAGACACTCACCACATCCGGCTTGGCGGTCACCCTCAGCAACACCTCAACAGCCCGCGACAAACTCGCGCCTCCATCCGGCCATCGACCACCATACCGGCTCCTCGCCATCCCGCCAGCCCTTCGTCGGGTTCATTTCAGTGGGCGGAGAGCGACATGGGCGCTGACCACGAGCAGCGGATGCGCAGCTAACATCGCACTTGGCATCGATGACAGCAGATAGAGCGTGTTCTGACGTAGGTCAAATCCGCCATGAGCTCGAGCGCCAACCTGGCGGCAGACCCACCGACAGGATCACCGCAACGCCCGGAACATGACCCGCAGCCCCGTGGAGCGTCAGACCGAGCACGGCGGCCGACGCGATCTCGGCCGCAGGCGACCGCCTGATAGCGGGTGTGGAAGGTCCGACCCTCGCGATCCTCGCCGGCATCTCGCCAACCAACGCAACGACTACGTTGACGCCGCCTATGACGGGCACCCGTAGACCAGCACAACGACAGCGGACGTCGACGCGACGCCATCACCGAAGCTCGCCACCTCGTCGGCGACACCACGGCCAAGATCGGCAGCTGAAAGGAGGGCGCTCATCGAGTGCACAGCAGACCTTGCCGTTCATGGCGTCCTCGCCGTCAAAGCAGTTGGCGACGAGACAACGACAACGGCCCCCGATCAGCATCTCTGCTGGTCAGGGGCCGTGTCTGCACCTGGTGGCGGGTAGAGGATTCGAACCTCTGAAGCTTTCGCGACGGATTTACAGTCCGCTCCCATTGGCCGCTCGGGCAACCCGCCAGGGCACCCCACCGCGTCGTAACGCGGCGGCGGAAGCAAGGATAGCGGCTCCCCCCGGCACCTACGCAACCGGGTACGGTCAGGGGGTCGTGCCGCTGGTCGGCGGCCGACGGCAGGCCCAGACCGCCGGACAGCAGGAGCAGAAACATGGCAGCGAACCCGTCGTTCGACATCGTGAGCAAGGTTGACCGTCAGGAGGTCGACAACGCCCTTCGGCAGGCGGAGAAGGAGCTTGCGACGCGGTTCGACTTCCGCGGCACCGGCGCTGAGATCTCCTGGTCTGGCGAGGAGGCGATCGGCCTTCAGGCGGAGACCGAGGAGCGCGTCCGCGCCGCACTCGACGTGTTCAAGGAGAAGCTCGTCAAGCGGAACATCTCGCTGAAGTCGCTGGATGCTGGGGATCCGCGCCCATCGGGCAAGATCTTCAAGATCGACTGCAAGGTGATCCAGGGCATCGAGACGGACAAGGCCAAGGCGATCAGCAAGAAGATCCGCGACGAGGGCCCGAAGGGCGTGCAGGCGCAGATCCAGGGCGACCAGCTGCGGGTCACCGGCAAGAAGAGGGACGATCTCCAGGCGGTCATCTCGCTGCTCAAGGGCGAGGACTTCGGCGTCGCCCTCCAGTTCAACAACTACAGGTAGGGCAGAGCCGGCCGGCCGGGCGATCGGGCCGACGGCCTTCGGCCAGCTGAGCAGCCGTCGTTCGTCACTCTCGGCGGACTTCGGCAGCCCTCCCCGACCCGGCCTCGATCCACCCAACCGGGGACGCCACCCGCCGAGCCGGCGTCAGGCCCACTGAAGCTGAGGAAGTCACCCGCCCGAGTCGGCGTCGACCCACCCCAGGTCGGCGTCGACTCACCCCGCCGGTCGGGCTGATTCCGCACGGAGTCCGTCGACCACGAGTGCGTGGACAGAGCGCAGCACGGCCGCCTCCTGTTCGTGGCCCACGCCGCTGGCGACAGCGGCCCAGTGCACGGCGCACTGGGCGGCCAACCCCCATTGTCTGCGCGACAGCTTGATGGCGACTTCCTCGTCGTCGGTCGGCCAGTTACCGGAGCCGGCGACGCCAGGGGTCCAGTGCGCGATCTGGTCCCATCCTGCTTCGCGGATGCCTGACCCTGTCTGCACGACCTGGTGAGGATCGTCGCTCTCTGCCGCAATGCTGACCGCGCTGTCGACCGCGCCATCCAGGTGGCGCCACTGCCAGGTGGTCATGCGCAGGCTGAAGACTCGCTCCGGGTCGTCGACGTGTTCCATGTGGCTCACCCCATCGGTACGCGGGCTCAGTAGACGACGCGGTACCAGTGCTCGGTCTCGCCGGGCAGCGACTCCAACCGCACTTTGGTGCCGCCGGGGTGGTCGAACATCCGCACCCCGTCGCCGAGCAGTACCGGGGCGAAGAACATGAGGACCTCGTCGAGCAGCCCGGCCTCGACGCACTGCTTGGCGACGTTGGCGCCGAGGATGTTGACGTACCTGTCCCCGGCGGCCTCCTTGGCCTGGGCGACGGCGGTGTGCAGGTCACCGACGAACGTGACGTCCGCGGGTGGCTCGGCCGGTGGCCGGTGGGTGAGGACGAACACCGGCCCGTGGTACTGGCCGCCGAACGCGCCTTCGCTGTCGGTGCCACGGTTGGGGTCGTCGCCGCCGAATGTGCCGTTGCCGGCCAGGATCGCGCCGACGCTGTTGAGTAGGCGCTCCGCCGTCGGGTTTTCGCCGCCCAGGTGGTCGGTCAGCCACGACATGTCGCCGCCGGGGCCGGCGATGTAGCCGTCGAGTGACGCCGTCGCCGAATATAGAACCTTAGCCATGAAGCCAGGGTAGGCGGACGGAACCCGGGTTCCTGGAAGTCGGGGTGTCCGGCGCGCAGGGACAGCCGAAAGGACCTCGACCGGGTAGTAACCGCGTCGGCGGTGCTTCGACGCGTCGACATCCTTCGGCATCGGTGTTGCG
>NZ_JBEZGJ010000235.1:0-8981 GCF_040649965.1 Micromonospora sp. NPDC048843 | reverse complement strand
GCCTCGGCGACGCGCCGAGGCCACTACATCGATGATCAAGGGCGACCTTGGGTCGGTCGAGCGGTCAGAGCCGCACGCCGGGCCAGTGGGGGTCACGGCCGAGGTAGGCGAGCAGGGCGCTGACGTCGTCGGCCTCCGCGCCGGCGTCGAGCGCCGGGGCGTACGCGCCGTAGTTCCGCAACGGCTCGACGATCTGCCGGGCTACCTCCAGCAGGGGACGGGCCAGGTCGTCGTGAAGCGGGGACGGCTGGCCGGTGGCCGCCGCGATATCCCAGGCGTGCACCGCCGCGTCGAGGGCGCACGCGACGGCGCCCACCTGGGCCGGCAGCGCACCCTGGGGCAGCGGCGTCCGCACCTGCGGATCATCGTCGGCGACTCCCGCCCAGGCGCGGGCGGACGCGTCGAGTGCGGCGCGCAGCCCGATGAGCTTGTCACCCTCGATCCGACCGGAGGGCGCGAACGGATCCTCCGACGGCCCCGCCCCGCCGACGATCGCCGCCGCGAAGGCGATCTGGTCGCCGGTCGCGTGCTGGAGCACCTGCGTGACCGTCCACCGCTCGCACGGGGTGGGCAGGTCCCAGGCGTCGGCCGGGATTCCCTCGGCGGTCGTCCGGAGCATCGTGTGCGCCTCGTCGAGCACGACCCGCCAGTGTCCAGCTGCCATCTCACCCATTGTCCCGACCCTCTCCGCCGACCCCGCCGGGCGAGCGATTCCGCTCACCCGTGAACGGAATGTTCCGCTCCGTTCTGCAATCAGACTAGCAGACCGGAACGATCCGTTCCACTACTGATTCACGTGGAGGCGCAACAGAACGAGCGCGGCACCCCAAAGGGGCGCCGCGCTCGACGACTGTGGGACGGAGTCGGGTCAGACGTTGAAGCCGAGGGAACGGAGCTGGTCCCGACCCTCGTCAGTGATCTTGTCCGGGCCCCACGGCGGGAGCCACACCCAGTTGATCCGGATGTCGTTGACCAGGCCGCCGCCGGGGCCGGTGGTCAGCGCCTGCCGCGTCTGGTCCTCGATGACGTCGGTCAGCGGGCAGGCCGCCGAGGTGAGCGTCATGTCCAGGGTGGCGACGTTCTCGTCGTCGACGTGGACGCCGTACACGAGGCCCAGGTCGACCACGTTGATGCCGAGCTCCGGGTCGACGACGTCCTTCATCGCCTCCTCGATGTCGGCGATCATGGCCTTGCTGACGCCGCCCGCGGGAGCGGCGGCGTCACCCGTGCCATCGGTCGTCGCGGCGTCGGTCTGCGGCACCACTGGGGTGTCACCGGCCTCCGGCGTCGCCTCGGTAGCGGTGTTCTCGCTCATGCCAACCCTCCGCATCGCTGCGTGATGCCACAAGGCACCACTGTGTCATTCGCTCGCTGACGCTCGCTCATGCCGTCACCTCCGGGCTCACACCCACACCGGCGCGTGCCGCGGCGTCCTTGAACGCCATCCACGGCAGCAGCGCGCACTTGACCCGGGCCGGGTAACGGGCCACACCCGCGAAAGCAACCCCGTCACCGAGCACGTCCTCGTCCGGCGTGACCTGGCCACGTCCGGACATCAACTCCACGAACGCCTCGTGCACCTCGAATGCTTCCCCGGCGCCCCGACCGCGCAGCAACTCGTGCAGCACACTCGCCGATGCCTGGCTGATCGAGCAGCCCATCCCGTCGTACGAGATGTCGTGCAGCACCGTGCCGTCGGTGGCCACCCGGACGGTGACCTCGTCACCGCAGGTGGGGTTGACGTGGTGCGCCTCCGCGACCTGGTCACCCGGGTCGTCGGCATCGCGCAGGCCACGCCCGTGCGGGCGCTTGTAGTGGTCCAGGATGATCTCCTGGTAGAGCTGGTCGAGCTGCATCAGTCGAACACCTTCCGCACCTGCTCCAGACCGGCCACCAGAGCGTCGATCTCCTCGGTGGTGGTGTAGAGGTAGAACGATGCCCGGGTCATGGCCGGGACGCCGAACCGGCTGCAGACCGGCTTGGCACAGTGGTGGCCCACCCGCACCTGCACGCCGAGCGAGTCGAGCACCTGACCCACGTCGTGCGGGTGCACGTCACCGAGTGCGAACGAGATGGTGCCGCCCCGGCCCACCGGCACCGTCGGACCGAAGATCCGCAGGTCAGGTACCGAGCCGAGAGCCTCCAGCGCGTACGCCGTCAGCTCCTTCTCGTGCCACTGGATGGCCCGCATCCCGATGCCGGTCAGGTAGTCGACCGCCGCACCGAGCGCGACCGCCTCCGCGATCGGCGGGGTGCCCGCCTCGAAGCGGGCCGGCGGCGCGGCGAACGTCGAGCGGGCCATGGTGACCGTCTCGATCATCGAGCCGCCGCCGAAGACCGGCGGCATGGCCGCCAGCAGCTCACCCCGACCCCAGAGCACACCGATGCCGGTCGGACCGCACATCTTGTGACCGGTGAAGACGATGTAGTCGGCGTCCAGGTCGACCACGTCGATGGGCAGGTGCGGCACCGACTGCGAGCAGTCCAGCAGCAGCAGCGCACCCACCTCGCGGACCCGCGCGGTGATCCGGGATGTGGCGTTGACGGTGCCGAGGATGTTGGACATGTGCACCAGCGAGACGATCTTCGTCCGTTCGGTGACCAGATCCTCCAGGCCCGACTCGTCCAGCCGCCCCTGGTCGGTGACCGGGAACCAGCGCAGGGTCGCGCCGGTGCGCTCGCAGAGCAGCTGCCACGGAACGATGTTCGAGTGGTGCTCCATCTCGGAGATCACCACCTCGTCGCCCGGGCCGAGCCGGAAACGGGGATCGGCGTCCGGGCGCAGCGAGGCGTTCGAGAAGGCGTACGCCACGATGTTGATCGCCTCGGTGGAGTTCTTCGTGAACACCACCTCGTCGGTGCTCGGCGCGTTGATGAACGCGGCGATCTTCGCCCGCGCCCCCTCGTACGCCTCGGTGGCCTCGGTGCCCAGGGTGTGCACCGAGCGCGACACGTTGGCGTTGTGCCGCGCGTAGTGCTCGTCCAGCACGTCGAGCACCTGGCGGGGTTTGTGCGAGGTGTTGGCGCTGTCGAGGTAGACCAGCGGGTGCCCGTTGATGTCCCGACCGAGGATCGGGAAGTCGGCGCGCACCCGGGCCACGTCGAAACGCGGCACGTCGTCGTACTGCGGCATCCCCGAGGGGATCGCGATGCTGGTCATCTCGGCAGCGCCTCTCCCGCTCAGGCCTTGGCCGTGCCGGCCCCGGCGGCGTACCGCTCGTAGCCCTCGGCCTCGAGCTTGTCGGCCAGCTCCGAGCCGCCCTGCTCGACGATCCGGCCGGCCACGAAGACGTGCACGAAGTCCGGCTTGATGTAGCGCAGGATCCGCGTGTAGTGGGTGATCAGCAGCACACCGGTGTCGCCGTTGTCACGAACCCGGTTGACGCCCTCGCTGACCACGCGCAGCGCGTCCACGTCGAGACCGGAGTCGGTCTCGTCGAGGATCGCGATCTTCGGCTTGAGCAGCTCCAGCTGGACGATCTCGTGCCGCTTCTTCTCACCACCGGAGAAGCCCTCGTTGACGTTGCGCTGGGCGAACGCCGGGTCCATCTGGAGACGCTCCATCGCACCGCGCAGCTCGCCGCCCCAGGTACGGAGCTTCGGCGCCTCGCCGTCGATGGCGGTCTTCGCGGTCCGCAGGAAGTTCGCCACCGAGACGCCGGGCACCTCGACCGGGTACTGCATGGCCAGGAAGAGGCCGGCGCGGGCGCGCTCGTCGACCGTCATGGCCAGCACGTCCTGGCCGTCGAGGGTCACCGTGCCGCCGGTGATCTCGTACTTGGGGTGACCGGCGATCGAGTACGCCAGGGTGGACTTGCCGGAACCGTTCGGGCCCATGATCGCGTGGGTCTCGCCCGACTTCACGGTCAGGTCGACGCCGGCCAGGATCGGCTTGAGCTCACCCTCGGGCAGCTTGACCGACACCTTCAGGTCGCGGATCTCCAGGGTGCTCATTATCGGGTCACTCCATTACTCGGCGTCAGGCTGAGGTAGATGTCGCCGTCGCGGACTTCGACGGGGTAGACGGGGACGGGTTCGGTGGCGGGCAGGCCGGTCGGCTCGCCGGTGCGCAGGTCGAAGCGCGAGCCGTGCAGCCAACACTCGAGCGTGCAGCCGTCCACCTCGCCCTCGGAGAGCGCGACCGAGGCGTGCGAGCACTCGTCGTACGCGGCGTAGAAGCCGCCGTCCTCGCCGTGCACCAGGGCGATCGGCGTGCCGTCGACGTCCGCGCTGATCGCGGTGCCCTTCGGCACGTCCTCGGTGGAGCAGATGCGGATCATCAAGCGCCCGCCTTGGTCAGCCGGGCCTCGATCGCGTCGCCGAGGCTCTCACGCAGCGACTCCACCGGAATCTTGTTGATCAGCTCGGCGAAGAAGCCACGCACCACCAGTCGGCGGGCCTCACTCTCCGGAATGCCCCGGGCCATCAGGTAGAACAACTGCTCGTCATCGAAGCGGCCGGTCGCGCTGGCGTGACCGGCGCCGGCGATCTCGCCGGTCTCGATCTCCAGATTGGGTACGGAGTCCGCCCGCGCGCCGTCGGTGAGCAGCAGGTTCCGGTTGATCTCATACGTGTCGGTGCCGGTCGCCTCGGCCCGGATGAGCACGTCGCCCACCCAGACGGTGTGCGCGCTCTCGCCCTGCAGAGCCCCCCGGTAGCCGACGTAGCTGCGACAGTCCGGGACGCTGTGGTCGACCAGCTGCCGATGCTCCAGGTGCTGGCCCGAGTCGGCGAAGTAGACGCCGTACAGCTCGGCCTCGCCACCGCGCCCGGTGTATTCCACGCTGGTGAACTGCCGGACCAGATCGCCACCCAGGGAGACCTGGATGTGGATGACCCTGGCGTCCCGGCCCAGCTTGATCTTCAGGTGCTGGGCCTGGACGGCGTCGTCGGCCCAGTCGGCGACAGTGACCAGCGTCAGCTTCGCGCCGTCGGCCACGGCCACCTCGACGTTGTCGGCCAGGGTGGCCGACCCGACGTGCTCCAGCACCAGTGTCGCCTCGGCGAAGCGGCCCACCTCGACGAAGGTGTGACCGAAAGCCGGCTGCTCGACGCCCTCGCCGACCACCCGCAGCCGCACCGCCTCACCGAGCACCACGTCCGGGGCGACCCGCAGCAGCAGGGCGTCCGCGGCGGCACCGTAAGCCAACGCGCTGACCCGGTCGACAGGGGTCAGCACGCTGCCGACCCGCTCGTCGTCCCTGCCGACACGGGTGATGGCGACGCCCTCGGGCAGGTCACCGTACTCGTGTCGGACCGCGCCGGTCGCGGCCGGCGCGTCGCTGGTCAGGCCGCGGAGGCGCTTGAGCGGGGTGAAACGCCACTCCTCCTCGAGGCCGGTGAGGGCCGGGAAGTCGGCGACGTCGTACGAGCGCAGCGCCTGCGTCTTGGTGCTGGGCGGCGGCGCGGAAGCCTGGGTAGTCATTTCTTCCTTGGTCTGTCTGTTCCGTGACGACGAGTTGGGGCCGGGTGTGACGGGCCGAGGTTCCGGCCCGCCACGGGGAGCGGCGGCGTCAGCCGACCGCGCCCTCCATCTGAAGCTCGATCAGACGGTTGAGCTCCAGGGCGTACTCCATCGGGAGCTCCTTGGCGATCGGCTCGATGAAGCCACGCACGATCATGGCCATCGCCTCGTCCTCGCTCAGGCCCCGGCTCATCAGGTAGAAGAGCTGGTCGTCGCTGATCTTGGAGACGGTCGCCTCGTGACCCATCGACACGTCGTCCTCACGGATGTCGACGTACGGGTAGGTGTCCGAGCGGGAGATGGTGTCGACCAGCAGCGCGTCGCACTTGACAGTGCTCCGGCTGTGGTGCGAACCCTCCAGCACCTGCACCAGACCCCGGTACGAGGTGCGGCCGCCGCCACGGGCGATCGACTTCGACACGATGGTCGAGGAGGTGTGCGGCGCGGCGTGCACCATCTTGGCGCCGGCGTCCTGGTGCTGACCCTCGCCGGCCATCGCCACCGAGAGCACCTCGCCCTTGGCGTGCTCGCCGGTCATGTAGACCGCCGGGTACTTCATGGTCACCTTGGAGCCGATGTTGCCGTCGACCCACTCCATGGTCGCGCCCTCGTGGCAGACGGCGCGCTTGGTGACCAGGTTGTAGACGTTGTTCGACCAGTTCTGGATGGTCGTGTAGCGGCAGCGCGCGTTCTTCTTGACGATGATCTCCACGACCGCGCTGTGCAGCGAGTCGGAGGAGTAGAGCGGCGCGGTGCAGCCCTCGACGTAGTGCACGTACGCACCCTCGTCGACGATGATCAGCGTCCGCTCGAACTGGCCCATGTTCTCCGTGTTGATCCGGAAGTAGGCCTGCAGCGGGATCTCGACCTGCACGCCCTTCGGCACGTAGATGAACGAGCCACCGGACCACACCGAGGTGTTCAGGGCGGCGAACTTGTTGTCGCCGACCGGGATCACAGTGCCGAAGTACTCCTTGAAGACGTCCTCGTGCTCACGCAGCGCCGTGTCGGTGTCCAGGAAGAGAACGCCCTGCTCCTCAAGGTCCTCACGGATCTTGTGGTAGACGACCTCCGACTCGTACTGCGCCGCTACACCGGCGACCAGCCGCTGCTTCTCCGCCTCCGGGATGCCCAGCCGGTCGTAGGTGTTCTTGATGTCCTCGGGCAGGTCCTCCCAGCTGGTGGCCTGCTTCTCGGTCGACCGCACGAAGTACTTGATGTTGTCGAAGTCGATCCCGGTGAGGTCCGCGCCCCAGGCCGGCATGGGCTTACGGCCGAACAGCCGCAGGCCCTTCAGCCGCAGGTCGAGCATCCACGCCGGCTCGTTCTTCTTGGCCGAGATGTCCCGCACCACCGCCTCGTTGATGCCGCGCTGGGCGACCGCCCCGGCGGCGTCCGGGTCGGACCAGCCGTACTCGTACCGGCCCAGGGCGGCGAGCTGCTCTTCCTGGGTCAGGGGCTGGACGATCTGCTCGGTCATCTATCTGTCCTCACAGTGGTTACGGGATTACCGGATTGAGCGCGGCCCGGCTGGGTCGGGATGTGCGTGGTGCACACCCCGTCGCCGTGCGCGATGGTGGCCAGACGCTGCACGTGGGTGCCGACCAGACGGGAGATAACCGCGGTCTCGGCCTCGCACAGCTGAGGGAACTCGGCGGCCACGTGCGCCACCGGGCAGTGGTGCTGACAGAGCTGGCCGCCGGAGGCGATCGTGGTCGCATTGGCAGCGTAACCCTCGGCGGTGAGCGCCGCGGCGAGTGCCTCGGCTCGGGCGAGGGGGTCGTCGCCAGCGTCCTCCATGGCCGTCCGACAACGGGATTCGAGAGCGGAGACCTGCTCGGTGGCGAACGCCTCGACCGCGCCCGAGCCGCCGCTGCGCGCGATCCAGCGCAACGCGGCGGTGGCCATGTTGTCGTAGTGGTGTGTGCCACAGCGGACCCGGGCGGCCTCGGTCAGCAGGAACACCTTGGCCGGGCGCCCCCGACCGCGACTGCCCTGCACGGTCTGCTCACGGGCATACACGTCACCGTCCGCGAGCATCGCGTCCAGGTGCCGGCGGATCGCCGCCGGGCTGAGCCCGAGCGCCGCGCCAAGCTGCGCGGCGGTGATGGCACCCTGCTCCAGCAGCAACTGAGTGACCCGATCCCGGGTGGAGACCTCGGCCGCCGCCGGCCCGGCGAGGCCGGCCGACATGGTCACGGCAGGCGCGGAGGCAGGCGCACCGAGGGCCGGTACGGCCGTCGGTTGGTGCCCGGAGAGCGCCGCCGCGTTTTTCACAACGCCAACGTTACGTAATTACCCGGAGGGTCGCAAACCCGGGCCCCGGTGATCCGAACCACCGAGCCGACGGAGTCGGACGAACCTCGATCACTACGGTGCGTAGGATTTGCGCCGTGAACCGAATCGTCCGTCCGGTCTCCGGCATCCTGCTGCGCCGCCTCGCGCTCGCCTCGATCATCGCGAACGTGGGGATCGTCGTCACCGGCGGGGCCGTCCGGTTGACCGCCTCGGGCCTCGGCTGCCCCACCTGGCCCCGGTGCACAGACGATTCCTACGTCACCACGCCCGAGATGGGCGTGTACGGCGTGATCGAGTTCAGCAACCGCATGCTGACCTTCGCGGTGGGTCTGATCGCGCTGGCCACCGTGCTGGCCGTCCTCCTGCACCGGCCCCGCCGACCTGGGCTCCTCGCACTGGCCGTGGCGGTCTTCCTGGGCATCCCCGCCCAGGCGGTGATCGGTGGCATCACCGTGCTGACCAACCTCAACCCGTGGGTGGTCGGGCTGCATTTCCTCGCCTCGATGGCCGTGATCGCCGCCGCGTACGCCCTCTGGCGACGCATCGGCGACCCCGACGGCCCGACGGCGGCAGTGGTGCCCGCACCGCTGCGCGCGCTGGCCCGGGTCACCACCGGCGTCACCGTCGCCGTGCTGGTCGTCGGCACCTGGGTCACCGGTAGCGGCCCGCACGCCGGCGACCACGGCGCCGCCCGCAACGGGCTCGACCCGGAGACGATCTCGCAGGTGCACGCCGACGGGGTCTTCCTGCTGATCGGTCTCTCGGTGGCGCTGATCTTCGCGTTCCGCGCCGTCGGCGCGCAGCGGGCCACCCGCGCCGCGATCATCCTGGTCGCCGTGGAGTTGGGTCAGGGCCTGATCGGCTTCGTGCAGTACTTCACCCACGTGCCGGCGCTCCTGGTCGGCGCGCACATGCTCGGCTCCTGCCTGGTGCTGCTGGCCGCCCTGTCGGCGCAGTGGTCCACCCGGGAACGCCGCCCGGTCGCCCCGGCCCCCGAGGCCACCCCGACCGACGCCGCCGCCCCGGTACCAGTCACCGCCTGACCGCCCCGCGCCCCGCGCCCCGCGCCCCGCGCCCCGCGCCCCGCGCCCCGCGCCAAGATCTGCGCAACTTCCCGGATGTTGCTGCCTCCGACACGCGGGAGACAGCAACATCACTGATATTGCGCGGATCTTGACGACCAAACCGCCCGCAAGGAGACCGAAGCCCGGGTTTGGCC
>NZ_JBEZGJ010000234.1:0-8988 GCF_040649965.1 Micromonospora sp. NPDC048843 | reverse complement strand
TCCAGCCACGACGTCAGCGCCCTCGCACCCGGTGCCCACACGTTCACAGTGGATGGCGCCACCGGCCCAGCCGGCCAACGCGGCGCGCAGCGTCTTGCGCCGCTGCGCGAACGCCGCGTCCACCACGGCGAAGACCCGCTCCCGCGGTACGTCGGTGCGGGGCGGCTCGTGGCAGGTGAAGGAGACCAGGCCGGAGTCGACGTTGGGCACCGGCCAGAACACGTTCGGCGGCACCTTGCCGGCGCCCCGGGCCTGGGCGTACCAGGCGAGCTTCACCGACGGGATGCCGTACACCTTGGAGCCGGGACCGGCGACGAGCCGGTCGGCGACCTCCTTCTGCACCATCACCAGGCCGCGTCGCAGGCTGGGCAGCACGGCGAGCAGGTGCAGCACCACGGGCACCGCGACGTTGTAGGGCAGGTTCGCCACCAGCGCTGTCGGTGCCGGGTCGGCCAGTTCGGCGGCGGCGATGCGCAGCGCGTCGGCGCGGTGCACTGTGAGCCGGGCGGCGTCGGCCCCGGCGTACCGCGCGACGGTCTCCGGGAGCGCCCCGGCGAGCACCGGGTCGATCTCCACGGCGTGCACGTGCCCGGCGACCGGCAGCAGCCCCACTGTCAGCGAGCCGAGCCCGGGCCCCACCTCCAGGGCCACGTCGTCGGGGGTGAGGCCGGCGGCGGTCACGATCCGGCGCACCGTGTTCGGGTCGTGCACGAAGTTCTGGCCCAGCTTCTTGGTGGGCGCGACGCCCAGCCGGGCGGCGAGTTCCCGGATCTCCGCCGGGCCGAGGAGACCGGTCATGGCTGGCAGCGTAACGACGGGGTCGGTGCCGACCGTCGGGCCGGGCTCACCACGGGCCGAAGGCCCGGTCGCCGGTGGCGGAGATGGCCGCGCACAGCTCGTCCAGGTCGCTGCCGGTGGTCGCGGCGAGCGCGCGGACGGTGAGCGGAATCAGGTACGACGCGTTCGGCCGGCCGCGGTACGGCATCGGGGTGAGGTACGGGGCGTCGGTCTCCACCAGCATCTGATCCACCGGGGTGAGCGCGGCGGCCTCGCGCAGCGCCGTCGCACTGCCGAAGGTGACGGTGCCGGCGAAGCTCAGCAGGTAGCCGCGGCGGACGCACTCGCGGGCGAAGTCGGCGTCGCCCGAGAAGCAGTGCAGCACCACCTGGTCGGGTGCGCCCTCGTCGTCGAGGATCCGCAGCACGTCGGCGTGCGCGTCGCGGTCGTGGATGACCAGCGTCTTGCCGTACCGCTTGGCGATGGCGATGTGCGCCCGGAAACTCTGCTCCTGCGCGGCACGCCCCTCGTCGCCGGTCCGGAAGAAGTCCATTCCGGTCTCGCCGATTCCTCGGACCCGATCGCGGGCGGCGAGTGACTCGATCTCCCGCAACGCCTCGTCGAGGTCGCTCAGTCGGGGTGCCTCGTTGGGGTGCAGCGCCACGGTGGCCAGCACGGCGGGGTACCGGTCGGCGGTGTCCGCGCCCCACCGGGAGGAGGCGACGTCGACGCCCACCTGGACCAGCCGGTCCACGCCGACCTTCGTGGCCAACGCGATGGCCACGGCAACCGGATCTCCGGCCGGCCCGCCGCCGGGCACAC
This sequence comes from Micromonospora sp. NPDC048843, assembly GCF_040649965.1. Lineage (NCBI taxonomy): Bacteria > Bacillati > Actinomycetota > Actinomycetes > Micromonosporales > Micromonosporaceae > Micromonospora > Micromonospora sp. NPDC048843. Next base: position 7,389 of record NZ_JBEZGJ010000234.1, on the reverse strand, counting down.
CGGCCTCGCTGACAGTGATGTCCAGGTGGGTGTGGCTGTCCAGCACCGCCCGGGGCAACGACTCGGGAGCTGGCGGAAACTCTCCGGCCCGCCGGGCGGCACGCTCGCGGCGGGATTCAGTGGGCTCGCTCATCAGCGACAGCATCACACACCGGGCCTGTCCATCTGCCCGCCACCCGACGTTCACCCCGACTACGCCGCGCGACTCTACGGTCGCTGACGAACGGACGCGACAGCGTGCGGACCTCATCCCACCGAGCAGCGAGGCGACGGCATGAGCGTCACCCCCCAGGCCGGTGGCAGCGCCGGCGAACGGACCGGACTGAACGTGGCGTTCGGCGGCGGCGTGTACCCGGCCGAGGAGATCGCCCGAGGTGCCGCGTACGAGTTGTTCAGCGCCGACGAGGTGGCCGGCTTCGAGTGGGCGCCCCGCCCGGGCAGCGCCCTGCCGTGGCACCGGTTCGTGCACGTCACCGAGGTGACAGCTGTGCACGGGGCCACCGAGCCGGCCGACGAGCCGGAGACGCCGCTGCTGATGCCCGCTCACCGCGAGCGGGGTTGGGCGTACCTGCACCAGCTCAGCCAGCAGCCCGCGGCGGCGGGCGACCCGATGCTGGTCGAGGCGCGCGCGTCGGCGGTGGTCCGGCGGGGCACCCGGATGATGAAGGTGCTCTCGGCCCAGCAGCTCGCCGGCTACGTACGGGGTTGGCTGCCGCACGGCTTCTGCTACCGCGAGCACGACGTTGCGCACCTGCGTACGCCGGCGACGACGACGGTGCTGCGTACCGATGGTGACGCTGGCCGGGACGGCCCGGACGTGGCGTACGCGCTGCGCTGGCGCGCGTCCGACCCGGGTGACTACGACGTGCCGGTGGGCCCGGCACACCGCGGCCTGACCGCGCTGGCCTCCCGGGACCGGCTCGGCGCCCCGGTGCTCGGCACCGGCTTCGTACCCAGCAACGGTCAGCTCATCCCGGAGTTCATCACCCGGGACTTCGCCGACCTGCCGATGCCGGCGAACGCCGCCCTCATCGCGTACCCGGCGGAGGGGGTGGAGGTGGTGCTGTACACCTACCAGGCCGAGCAGCGCGGGTGGCTGCGGATGGTGGGCCCGCAGTGGCGGCACCTGCTGGCGGCGGTGCCGGGCCTTTCCCCGGACCAGGAGTACGTGCCGAACGCCGACGCTCCCCGCTCCACCCAGCTCGTCGGCATGTACGGCGACAGCGAGTACGAGGCGGTCGCCGACCTGCCCGGCGGGTTCCGGGTGCTGGCGATGACCCGGGCGGCCCGCTACCCGGTGGACACGGTGGCCCGCCGGGTCCGGTTCGCCCAGTGGCGAGGGGTGCCGTGCCTGGTGCTGCGGGAGGAGGCCGGCTGGCTGCGGGTGCGCCTGCGTTACCCGAACCCGGACACGGTGGTCACGACCGGCGCGCAGTGTCAGGAACGTGGCGTCTACGAGGCCTGGGCGCCGGGCGCCGAGGTGACCGACGACCAGGTGATGGACGCCCGGTACGCGATGTGACGGCGCGGCGGCGGGGCCCCCGCCGCCGCGCGTCAGGCGTTCAGTCGGTCAGCCGGGCCAGTTCCTCGTCGACGATCGACGGGTCGAGCTTGCGGAACACCGGCTTCGGCGCGGCCAGCGGGCGACCCGCCTCGATCGACACCGACTCCCAGCGCGCGCCGACTGTGTAGTCCCCGGTGAGCACCGGGTACGCCGGGCCGCCGTCCAGGTCGTCGACCTGCTCGATCACCGGCATCGGCGCGTGCACGCCGGCGCCCCCGAGCAGCTCGTGCACCTGCTGCGCGGAGTGCGGCAGGAACGGGGTGAGCAGCGTGTTGGCGTCGCTGATCACCTGAAGGGCGACGTGCAGGATGGTGCCCATCCGGGGCTTGTCCGCCTCGTCCTTGAGCTTCCAGGGCGCCTGCTCGGAGAGGTACCTGTTGGCCTCGGCGACCACCTTCATGGCCTCACCGATCGCCTGCTTCTGCCGGTGCCTGCCGATCAGGTCGCCGACAGTGGTGAACCCGGTCCGGGCGACGGCGAGCAGCGCCTCGTCGGCCTCGGTGAGCCCGGCCGGGTCGACCGGCGGGATCGCCCCGAAGTTCTTCGCGGCCATCGAGACGCACCGGTTGACAAGGTTGCCCCAACCGGCGACCAACTCGTCGTTGTTGCGGCGCAGGAACTCGGCCCAGGTGAAGTCGGTGTCGTTGCTCTCCGGGCCGGCGGCGGCGATGAAGTAGCGAAGCGCGTCGGCGTCGTAGCGTTCCAGGAAGTCGCGAACGTAGATGACCACCTTGCGGGACGAGGAGAACTTGCGTCCCTCCATGGTCAGGTACTCGCTCGAGACCACCTCGGTGGGCAGGTTGAGCCGACCCAGCTCGCCCGGCTCACCGTCGCGGGAGCCCTCGCCGGAGTAGCCGGAGAGCAGCGCCGGCCAGATCACCGAGTGGAAGACGATGTTGTCCTTGCCCATGAAGTAGTACGACTGGGCGTCCTTCCCCGCGCCGTCGGCGGACCAGTACTTCCGCCACGCGTCCGGGTCGCCGGAGCGACGGGCCCATTCGATCGAGGCGGACAGGTAGCCGATCACGGCGTCGAACCACACGTAGATTCGCTTGTCCGACCGGTCGCGCCAGCCGTCGAGCGGGATCGGTACGCCCCACTCCAGGTCACGGGTGATCGCCCGGGGCTGGAGATCGTCGAGCAGGTTGCGGGAGAACCGCAGCACGTTGGGCCGCCACCCTTCGCGGGTGTCCAGCCACTGTCGCAGCACCTCGGCCAGGGCCGGCAGGTCCAGGAAGAAGTGCTCGGTCTCGACGAACTTCGGAGTCTCTCCGTTGATCCGCGACTTCGGGTTGATCAGGTCGATCGGGTCGAGCTGGTTGCCGCAGTTGTCGCACTGGTCACCGCGGGCGCTGTCGTACCCGCAGATCGGGCAGGTGCCCTCGATGTAGCGGTCGGGCAGGGTGCGCCCGGTGGACGGGGAGATCGCGCCCATGGTGGTCTTCGGCACGATGTAGCCGTTGCGGTACATCCCCTCGAACAACTCCTGCACCACCGCGTAGTGGTTGCGGGTGGTGGTGCGGGTGAACAGGTCGTACGAGAGACCGAGGCCGTGCAGGTCCTCGACGATCACCCTGTTGTACCGGTCGGCCAGCTCGCGCGGGGTCACCCCGTCGGCGTCGGCCTGCACCTGGATCGGGGTGCCGTGCTCGTCGGTGCCGGAGACCATGAGCACGTCGTGGCCGGCCATCCGCATGTACCGGGCGAAGACGTCGGAGGGAACGCCGAAACCGGAGACGTGGCCGATGTGGCGGGGGCCGTTGGCGTACGGCCAGGCCACTGCCGCGAGAACGTGACTCATGAGCAGTGAGCCTAGTGACCCGTCCGGGGCGTTCGCGAACCAATGGGGGGTGCCCGACCGGCGGACCGGGCCGACCACCTCGCCCGTTGGTCCGATTTGTCGTCGACACGCGGCTCACCTGCCCGTTTCACCTCCTGGTGCGGTGTGCAATGAACGTCGTGACGGGCAGAGGAGCGGCGCGGGACCACGAGGACCGTCCCACCGGGTCGGCGGTCGGCGACGACCCGGGGCCCGAGCCCGCCGTGTCCCGGGTCGCCGGGGTCGCGCCGCAGCCCCGGCTCGTGCCCAGCGCCGACCCGGGTACGCAGCGGCCCACCCCGGCGGGGAGGTCCGCCCCGGCCCGCCCCACGCCGGCGGCGCCGTCACCCACACCGACTCGTCCGACCCCCGGGGCACCAGTACCCAGCCCGGTCCGGCCGGGCTCGTCGGGCCCGCCGGCCGGATCGGAGCCCGCCGGCTCGGAGCTCGTCGAGGTGGAGCCGACCACCGGCGCTCCGGTGGACGCGGTGCCGCGTCGGGTGCCGGTCCGGCAGCAGGTCCGTCGGCAGCGCGACAACGGGCCCGACGGCGACCCGCCGGACGACGACGGCGGTGCTTTCTGGGCGCCGATCGAGCAGGTGCACTGGGACGGCACCCCGATCCGCAAGGACACGGCACCGGCGCGGCTCCGCGGCTTCCGGCTGGCGCGACGTCGGGCACCCAGCCGCACTCCCCCACCGCCGGATCCGCTGCCCGGGCTCGCCGCGCTGGTGGTGCTGAGCCTGGTCGCGGCCTTCTTCGCCTGGGTCAGCGCCGGCCCGTTCTGGCTCGCGGTCGGGCACGCCCGGACGGGCACCGTGGTGATCGACGACTGCTCCGGCGGCGGGCTCACCCTGCGCTGCCGGGGAATCTTCACAGCCGAGGACGGGCGGTTCATCGCCCATGGCGTCCGGGTCAGCGGCGTGCCCGTCGAGGAGAGCACGGCCGGCACCGCGCTGCCGGCGCGGATGACCGGCCCGGACAGCGGTGTCGCGTACGCGGACGTCGGCGTGGGCCGGCACCTGCGGTGGCTGCCCGGTCTGCTGGTGGTGCTGGCCTGCGCCGCCGGCATCGTCCGGTGGACCGGGTCGGCTCGGCTGCCCGGTCGCCGGCACCGCCGCTGGGCGGTGGCCGCCGCCATCGCCGGCCCCACGCTGATCACCGTCGGCTTCCTCGCCGCCGCGTGGTGAACAGGCCGTCCGGCCGATCGGACCACAGCGGTCAGCTGTGCACGATCGTGTAGACGTCCCGGCGGCGCAGCGCGTACTCGGTGGCCACGTCGGTGATGGCGTCCCGGCGGGACCGGCCGGCGGCCTCCCGCTCGGCGACGGCGGCGCGCAGTGTGTCGTCGTCGGGGCGTTCGGCAGCGGTCACCGGAGCTCCGGCCACCACCAGGGTGATCTCTCCGCGCGGGTCCCCCTCGGTGGCCCACCGGGCCAACTCGCCGAGGGGGCGGCGGAGCACCTCCTCGTAGGTCTTCGTGAGTTCGCGGCAGACTGCGGCCGGCCGGTCAGCCCCGAACGTGTCGGCCAGGTCGGTGAGCGTCGCTCCGATCCGGTGCGGGGCCTCGAAGAAGACCAGGGTGCGCTCCTCGGCGGCGAGGGCGCGCAGCCGGGATCGGCGGCCGCCGGGGGTGCGAGGCAGGAAGCCCTCGAAGCAGAACCTGTCGCAGGGCAGCCCGGAAACGGCCAGCGCGGTGGTGACCGCGCTGGGCCCGGGGGCGACGGTGACCGGCGCACCGACATCCAGGGTGGCACGGACCAGCCGGTAGCCGGGGTCGGAGACGCTGGGCATTCCGCCGTCGGTCACCAGCGCCACCACGTAGCCGCCGAGGATGGCCTCGACCAGCTCGGGGGTGCGCCGCTCCTCGTTGCCCTCGAAGTAGGAGACGATTCGACCACCGACGGTGAGGTCGAGATCGCGGGCCAGCCGGGTGAGCCGCCGGGTGTCCTCGGCGGCGACCACGTCGGCGCTGATCAGCACCTCCCGGAGTCGGGCCGAGGCGTCGGCGGGGTTGCCGAGCGGAGCACCGAGCAGAATCAGGCGCCCAACTTCGGACATTTCACCCACGGATTCGTCTCCTTCATTGCTGGGAATACCGGTATCAGGGACGACGGACGCCACCGGACACCCTGGCAGCCTACGATCGCCGGGTGACGAGTGCGTCGACAGCGCAGAGCCCGAGCGCCGATCCGGACAAGATGATCCAGATGACGGGCGAGCCCAGTGCCACCCAGGAGCCGACGGCACCGAGTGCCGAGGGCGGCGGGGTGGCCGCTGCGGTCCGGCGACGGTTCGCCACCGTCGACACCCAGGTGGACCGGTTCTCCTGGCTGGCCACGGCAGTGGTGGTGGCCATCGCGGCGATCGTGCGCTTCGTCGGGCTGTCCAGCCCGAAGGGCAAGATCTTCGACGAGACGTACTACGCCAAGGACGCCTACGGGCTGATCTCGCGTGGCGTGGAGTGGAACTACAAGGACAACGTCCCGTCGTACGTGGTGCACCCGCCGCTGGGCAAGTGGTTGATCGGCGTCGGCGAGTGGGCGTTCGGCTATCAGGACGCCGATTCGAAGGTCTCCGTCCCCGGGCACCTGATGACCACCGCGCCGGAGTTCGGCTGGCGATTCTCGGCAGCGGTGATCGGCACGCTGTCGGTGCTGCTACTGGTCCGCATCGGTCGGCGGATGTTCCGCTCGACGGTGCTCGGCTGCGCGGCCGGTCTGCTGCTCGCCCTGGACGGCTTCCACCTGGTGCTGTCCCGCGCGGCCCTGCTCGACATCTTCCTGCTCTTCTTCGTGCTGGCGGCGTTCGGCGCGCTGGTGCTCGATCGGGACGCCCGCCGTCGGCGCTGGGCTCGAGCCCTGGACCACGGGCTCGATCCGAGCCAGCCGGGCCGGGCCGGCCGCCCGCCGACCGGTTGGCGCACCTGGCCGTGGTGGCGGCTGGCCGCCGGGGTGCTGATCGGCTGCGCCTGTGCGGTGAAGTGGAGCGCCCTGTACTTCGTGCCGGCCTTCGCGCTGCTGGTGCTCTTCTGGGAGGTCGGCGTCCGCCGCTCGGCGGGTGTCCGCCGGCCCTGGCGGGACACGCTCGTCGACGAGCTGCCCTGGCTGGTGCTCGCCGGCGTGCTCATGGTGGGCACCTACCTCGCCACCTGGTCGGGCTGGCTGCTCACCGACGACGGTTACTACCGGCTCGCGTCGTCCTACCCGGGCTCCCGGCTCAGCGACCGGCCGGTGATCGGTCCGCTGATCAATCTCTTCGAGTACCACCGCGCGGCGTACGGCTTCCACGCCCAGCTCGATGACGCGCACAAGTACCAGTCGTGGCCGTGGCAGTGGCTGCTGTTGGGCCGGCCGGTGGCGTTCCACTACGCCGGCGACGGCGTCTGCGGCGCGGCGAGCTGCGCCTCGGAGATTCTGCTGCTCGGCACCCCGCTGCTCTGGTGGTCGTTCCTGCCCGCTCTGGTGGCGCTGGTCTGGCTGGGTGTGGCCCGTCGGGACTGGCGGGCCGGCGCGATCCTGCTCACCGTGGCCGCCGGGCTGCTGCCGTGGTTCTGGTTCGCCCTCGACGGACGGACGATGTTCTCGTTCTACGCCGCGCCGGCGGTGCCGTTCCTGGTGCTGGCCGTGGTGTACGTGCTGGGCGCGCTGATCGCGCCCGCCGGGGGTGACGTGGGTGTTGTGGCGCCGCTGGTGCCCGGTGACCCGAGTTATGAGCGCCGACTGGTGGGCAGCATCGCGGCGGGGGCGTACGTGCTGCTGGTGGCGCTCTGCTTCGCGTACTTCTATCCGATCTTCGTGGGTCGGGTGATTCCGTACTCGGACTGGCTGTCGCGGATGTGGCTCGACGGTCGGTGGATATAAGCATCGACAGGCGGCGCGCCGCATAGCGCGACGGAAGAAGGGCCCGCACGCCGAAGCCGGCACTGTGGCTTCGAGGGTGAAGATCGCGTCCTCCCGGCGTACCCGCAACTCGCCCCCGGCAGCGGCGAGCCGGTCGGCCAGCC
>NZ_JBEZGJ010000233.1:0-9058 GCF_040649965.1 Micromonospora sp. NPDC048843 | reverse complement strand
GATCGAGACGTTCGTGAAGACCGTGTCGGTGATCGGGTTCTGCGGCTGCCCGCCGACGTAGTTGGTCTGGAACATGATGCCGCTGTAGGTCGGATCGATGATGTCGACATCGCTGACCCGGATGCCCTGGAACACCTTCGAGGCGGAGAAGACCCAGATCGCCGGGAAGGTCTGCCCGCCCCAGAAGTGCCCACCGGCCCGCACGATCGAGATGTTCTCGAAGCGGGTCGGCGGGTTGGCACCGAAGCCGTTCATCGGGTAGCCGAAGTCGAGCGAGCTGATGGTGATGCCCGAGTAGACCAGGGTGTCCGCGATGTAGATGTTGCGGAACGTGTTGCCGTAGCCGCCGTACACGGCGACACCGGCGGCCCGCCAGGTCAGGGTCGAGGTCAGGTTCTCGTAGATGTTGTCCTTCATGTCGGCGCCGCCCGCGTCGATCGCCGAGAACAGCGCGAAGCTGTCGTCGCCGGTGGCTCGGGCGTCGTTGTTGCTGACCAGATTGTTGGTGCTGCCGTTGGTCATGTTGATGCCGTCGGCGAACATGTTCCGGATCCGGGAGTTCTTGATCGTCATGTAGTCGGTGTTCGCGCCCCAGTAGAGGCACACCATGTGCTCGTTCCAGATGTTGTCGATCACGATGTTCGACACGTTGGCGAAGTCGAACACCTTGCCCGGACCGTCGATCCGCGAGGTGTAGTTGCCGAAGTAGGCGAAGTTCTTGAAGGAAGAGTTCGCCGCCGAGTTCTCGGCCCGGAAGCCGATGTCGGTGTTGTCCTGGCCCGACGGAGCGTTGAACCGGGTGTACCAGGGGCCGGCGCCGGTCACCTGGACGGCCTTGCCGTACACCTGGAACTTCGACGAGGTGGAGTAGTTACCGGCCGGCAGGTACACCCCGACCAGGTTGCCGGTGGTGTCCATCCGCACCCGGTCCAGGGCGTTCTGCACGTCCTGGTGGGTGAAGCCGGTCGGCGTGGTGTAGCGCGCCGAGTCCGGGTTGGCGATCGGCGCCACCTGCTCCGTGTTGATGAAGTCGATCGCGTACGTGGTGGTGTTGGCCGGGTCCTTCTGGAGGCGGATCTTGCTGCCGGCCGGGACTGTGGAGTTGAGCATGACGTTGGCTTCGTCGTAGATGTGCCGCGGTCCGCCCGCGCTCGGCGAGTTGCCCGGGCTGGCCTCGTTGCCGTAGAGCCAGGCGTACCGGGACGTCAGGTCGATGGCCTTGTGGAACGCGCCGTTGACGTAGACGTTCAGCGTCGAGTTGATCCCACCGCCGCCCGGTGCGTCCGGGATGGAGAAGCGGGTGACAAGCGTGTTGGTGCTGGCCCGGGTGGTGAACTCGACGTAGCTGCCGGTCGAGTTGAGGGTCACCGCTCGCCGACCGGACGCCTCGCCGGCCAGGTCGCCGATCTCCCGGTTCGGTCCGACGACGCTGGCGCCGCCGCCGATAGCGCCGTCCTCGGCCTCGTACATGTCGTACGGCATGTTCGCGCCGCGACCGACGAAGAGCGGCCGGTCACTGGTGTTGTTGGCCTGCTTCACCGGCAACTCGTTGCCGTCCACGGCGAGCACCACCCGGACTGTGTACTTGCCGTTCGCGGCGGTCCAGGTGCCCAGGTTGATCGGGCCGACAGTGGCGCCGGCGTTGATCACGCCGGAGTGCGAGCCGGTCAGGGTACGGACCACGGTGCCGGACTCGTTGAGAACGGTCAGGGTGATGCCGTGCGCACCGGACGCCGAAGCCTGGTTGCCGGCGTTGCGGATGGACACGGAGAAGGTGACCGTGTTGCCCGCCGACGGGTTACCCGGCGACCAGGCGACCGCCGAGGCGACCAGGTCGGAGCTGGCGACCGCGGCGACGACCAACGGGCTGGGGTTGGTGTAGCTGTTGTTGGTGTCGTCCTGCTCGACGACCGTGTTCGACTCGTCGACCTTGGCGCTGAGCGGGTAGCTCCCCGAGTCCCGGGTGCCGATGCTGGCGCTGACAGTGGTCGAGGCGCCCGCCGCGAGACCGCCGACCGATGCCGTGCCCACCCGGGTCGAGCCCAGGTAGAAGTTGACGTTGGTCGCGCCGGAGGCCGAGGAGCCCGCGTTACGCACCGTGGCGGAGAGCGTGATGGTGCTGGTCTCCACGGGTGCGGACGGGCTGAACGACATGCCGGTCACGGTCAGGTCCGGGTTCGGCGCCGGGGTGCCGAAGACCTGGAACTCGGCCACCTGACCGGCCGGAGCACCGGTGTTCGAGGCGATCGAGAGCCGTACGTCGGCCGCCGCGCCGGAGACCGGGATGGTCACCGTGTTGCCGCTGCCCGGGTTGAAGCTGTAGTTCGCCGCGCCGACCAGTGTGGTGAAGCTCGACGAGCCCTGGTCCCGGCCGAGCACAGTGATGTTCTGGGTACGCGCACCCCAGGCCGAGTCCGGGTTGAGCTTCACGACGACCTGGCTGAGGCTGGCGTTCGCGCCGAGCTGCACTGTCAGCGTGCTCGGGTTGCCGTTGCCCTCCCAGTAGGTGGCCACGTTGTTGTCGTTGGCGTTGGTGGCCACGAACGTGTGCACGAACCCGGAGGCGGTGATCGGCTTACCGATCGCCAGGTTGGAGCCGGTCGGCGGGTTGCCGGTGCCGGTCCGGGTCACTGTGTTGCTGTTGGCCGACTGGTTGCCGGCCGCGTCCTTGGCCCGCACGTAGTACGACACGGTCGCACTGGTCGGCTGGCTGTCGGTGTACGTGAGCGTCGAACCGCTGACGCTGCCGCGCAGCGCGCCGTTGGCGTAGACGTCGTACCCGGTCACCCCGACGTTGTCGGTGGACGCCGACCAGGCGAGCCGGATCTGCCCGCTGACCGGCTGGGTGTAGGCCAGGTTGCCCGGCACGCTGGGCGCCTGGGTGTCGTTGCTGCCGGTGGCGCCGTAGACCTCGACCTCGGACAGCTGGGCGGCCGGCCAACCGGTGTTGCCGGTGACCTGCACGCGTACGTAGCGGGTGCTGGCGGCGGTGAAGCTGACCGTCGCGGTGTTGCCGCTGCTCGGGTTGAACGTGTAGCCGGCGGACGCCTTCAGGGTGGTGAAGGACGAGCCGTTGGTCGAGCCCAACACCGACAGCGTCTGCGTACGGGTCTGCCAGTCCGAGGCGGGTGGCAGCTTGAGCACCACCCTGTCCACGCTGACGGTGGCGCCCAGGTCCGCCTGGATCCACTGCGGGAAAGCGTTGTTGGCGCTCTCCCAGTAGGTCGACGCGTTGCCGTCGTTGGCGTTGCCCGCCACGTAGTTCTGGTTGTAGCTGCTGGCGGTCATGGTCGCGGAGAGCCCGGCGAGCATTGCCACGCGGGCGGCGGCAGCGGACGGGTCGGTCGCCGGTGCCGCGCTCGCCATGGGGGTGACGACCGGGGCGGTGGCGAGGAGCATCCCGGCGAGCGCGCCGGCAAGCATCCGACGGTGGCCCGTGCGGGCGGTGCGGGGGACGGTGGTGGGCGCGCCGGTTGGCGGCGTGCCTCGTCTGGTGCCGGTCCTGGACATGGGGTCGCTACACCTCTTTCGGGGGTGGGTGTGGGTGCGTTGCCCGGTGACGGGTGCAGAGGTACGCCCGTCGTTCCGCGACAGGTGGGGGACGGTGCGGGTTGGGGACGGGGGCGGGTGGCGCGGCGTTGCGCCGGGACGCCCGGACCGGTTGCCCCCGCCCGGTCCGGGCGGGGGCAACCGACCTAGCTGGAGTAGACCTCGAACTCGCTGAGCTGGCCGGCTGGCCAGCCGCTGTTGCCAGTGACGCTCAGCCGCAGGTACCGCTGGGTGGTCGCCGTGAAGGTCACGGTGACCGTGTTGCCGCTGGCCGGGTTGAAGCTGTAGCCGGCGGACGCCTTCAGCGTGCTGAACGTCGAGCCGTTCGTGGAGCCGAGCACCGCCAGCGTCTGCGTACGCGTCTGCCAGGCCGATGAGGGTGGGAGCTTCAGCACTACCCGGGACACCGACCGGTCGGCCCCCAGGTCAACTGTCAACGACTGCGGGAACGCGTTGTTGGCGCTCTCCCAGTAGGTGTTCGCGTTGCCGTCCACCGCGTTGGGGGCGGCGTACACGTCGGAGTGGCTGGTCTCGGTGATCGACCGTCCGGCCGCCAGGTTGCCGCTGGGCGGCGGCGTGGTCGGAGGCGGCGTGGTCGGCGGCGGGGTGGTCTGGGTGCCGCCGTACACCTCGACCTCGGAGAGTTGCGCGGCCGGCCAGCCGGAGTTGCCGGTGACTGTGACCCGGATGTAGCGGCGGTCACCGGAGGGCAGCCCGATCGACACGGTGTTGCCCGCACCGGGGGCGAAGACCCGACCGGCGGACGACGCCAGTGTGGTGTACGACGAACCGTCGGTGGAGCCGAGCACCGACAGGGTCTGGGTGCGTTGCTCCCAACCGCTGGGCAGCTTCAGCGCCACCCGGTCGACCGACCGGGACGCGCCCAGGTCGATGGTGACCGACTGGGGGAAGACGTTGTTGGCGCTCTCCCAGTACGTCGACGCGTTGCCGTCCACCACGTTGGCGGCCGTGTAGCTCTGGTTGGTGCTGGTCGCGGTCGCCGGCCGGCCCAGCGCCAGGTTCCCGCTGGTAGGCGGCGGCGTGGTCGGGGGCGGCGTGGTGGGCGGCGGGGTGGTCGGGGGCGGAGTGGTCGGCGGCGGGGTGGTGGGTCCACCGCCCCACTGCGGGTTGGGCCACGGGCCGCAGTACGGGGTCGGGGTGTACCAGCCGGAGTTGCCGGAGCCCTGGGTGATCTGGAAGCCGGCGCCCACACAGTTGTGCATCGGGTTGCTCTGCGCGATGTTGGTGGCCCGCACGTTGGTGAACGACACCTGGCTGTTCGCCTGCACCTGGAGCGCGTACGTGCCGGCGCCGTCGATGCGTACGTTGTTGAGGTTGATCCCGTTGGTCTGGCCCTCGATCCAGTGCAGCGCCGCGTACGAGCTGTCCAGGATGTCGGTGTCGGTGATGTTGATGGTGGGGTTCTGGAACGCCTCGTTGAGCGCGGAGAACCAGATCGCCCCGACACCGAAGTTCCAGTTGTAGTCCGAGTTGCCGTTACGGATCAACGTGTTCCGGGCGATCGTCCAGGTGCCCTGGACTCCGGTGGCGCCCTGCACGCCGGGGTAGCGGTTCGCGACGTGGATGCCGCCCCCGTTGGTCAGCGAGTCGGCCGTCACGTTGTCGGTGATCTTGATGTCCCGACCGCCGTAGCTGACCAGGTGGTTCGCCAGCAGCGTCACCCCGATGGTGTTGCGGGTGAAGGAGTTGTTGACGTTCGGCACGCTCTGCGCCCACATCGCCAACGCGTCGTCGCCGGTGTTGCGGACGAACGTGTTCGTCACCGTCGAGTTGGTGACGCCGGTGTGGAAGTTCACCCCGTCCGCGGTCTGGTCCAGGATCCGGCTGTTGCGGATGGTGAAGTTGTCCATCGGGCCGTCCATCCACGCCCCGACCTTGGTGTTCTCCAGCCAGAGGTTGTCCACCACCGAATTGGTCATCGCCCCGCCCAGGGCGTTTACCTGGTCGTCGTCGACCCGCTCGCGGATGTCGCCGATGATGGCGAAGTCCCGCAGCGTGACGTTGCGGCTGGGCCCGTTCGCCTCGTGTGCGCGGACCGGGCCGGTGTAGCCGCCGCCGGGGACGTACTTGCCGTAGATGCCGACGGACCTGTTCCGCTCGGTGGGGTGCCGGCCGCCGAGCACCGAGTACCAGGGGCCCGCGCCGCGCAGTGTCACCCCGTCGACCACCACGTGATCCCAGAGGGTGAAGGTGCCGGTCGGGATCCAGACGGCCCGGCCCTGGGCCTTGCCGGCGTCGACCGCCGCCTGGAACTTCGCCGTCGAGTCGGTAGCGCCGCTCGGGTCGGCACCGAAGTCGGTGACCACGTCGAGCACACCGGACGGCTTCGTGATCGCCGGGGCGACCAGCTCGAAGTCGGCCAGGTCGATGGTGAACGTGGGCGACTGCGCGGTCGAGGAGACCTGGAGCCGGATCTTCGTCCCGGCCGGCTGGGTGCTGCCGAACAGCGCCCTGGTCTCGTCGTAGAAGTGGTGCGGGTTGGTGTCACCCGGGTTGTTGTTGAACGGGTATCCGCCGTAGTACCAGCCGTACTTCGACGTGACCGATACCGACTTCAGCAGCGACCCGTTGGCCCGCAGGTCGATGGATGCGTCACGGCCGGTGCCGGCCGGGCTGTCCGGAAGGCTGTAGCGGAAGGTGACAGCGTTGGCCGGGGCGGTGAGGGTGAACTCGACGTACTCGCCGACGGCGTCGAGGGTGACCGCCTCCCGGCCGGACGCCTCGGACGGCAGCGTGCCGTACCGCCGGTCCGGGCCGATCTTCGTGCCGTTGTGGGCGGTCTCCTCCGCCTCCTGCTCGATGAACGGAACTGTGGCGCCCCGGTTGGGGATGTCGAAGGGGGACAACCCCGCCGCCGAGGCCGGGGTCGCGGTGCCGGTGACCGCGAGGGCGGTGACCGTTGTGGCGGCGAGCAGTGTGGCGGCGATGGCGGCCAACACTGCCCGGGTCGGGTCCCGGCGGTGCGTCACCCGGCGCGGCTGCGCAGTGTGGCGATCGTCGAGCCGGCGAGTGTGAGCAGGCAGTCGGGGAGCAGACCGTCGGCGGCCGCCGCACCGAACAGCGCCTCCCCGGTCGGCTCGTCCCGATTCGCGTACGCGCTGACGAAGCGGGCCACCCAGCGGGTGTCGTACCCGGCCTGCTCTATCCCCGGAAAGTCGAGCGCCGCCCCGCTGGCCGCCGGCGCGTCGCCGAGCATGGTCGCGGCCAGGCACCAGGCGACGCCGTACGCACCGTCCAGGCCGGCCCGGTCGAAGACCGCGTCGAACGCTCCCACCACCGCTTCTCCATCGCCGGTCAGCGCCGAACGGAGCACGGCGGCCGCGTCATCGAACGTCTGCTGTGGTAGGTCGGTCACGCAGCGCACAGTAGGACGGGCGGTCAAGCGCCCCCCGCAACCGTCACTGTCCGTGTTCAACGCGAGCTACCTGCGCATTACGCCACCTCCACGGTCCCGCCGCCGGCCTCGGCACGCTAATGTGCGCAGCGGACCTTCGCCGGAGGAAGGACGACCATGTTCGTATCACGCCGCTCGCGGGTAGCCACACTGGCTGCCTGCGCGACGATCCTGCTCGCCACAAGCGCTTGCGGGGATGACAAGCCCGAAGAGGCCAGCGCCCAACAGGTGCGCCTCTACGGCACGGACGGCAACATGCTCAACTCCTATCCTGCGGAGTTGAAGGAACGGGCGAGTCTCGTCGACGGGATGAAGGGCACCACGCCCCTCGTTCCGCTGCCAGACGACTTCAAGGGCCGGCTACGGGCCGTCAATCCGGCGCTGACGGACTACGTGTACTCCGCCGAGACGTACGACGCGGTGGTGATCGCCGTGCTCGCCTCCCAGTTGGCAGGGAGCACCGACCCGGCCGCCATCACCAAGCAGATCGTCGCCGTGACAAACGACGGGCAGCGCTGCGAGGACCCGGCAAGCTGTCTCACGCTGGCCCGCAACGGGCAGGACATCGAGTACCGCGGCGTGTCGCTGACCCGGGCGGGCTTCACCGACAAGGGTGAGCCGGCCACCGCGAGCTACGCCACGCTGACCTTCGACGGGCAGCAGATCAACGACGGTAAGACCGAGTTCGTCGGCGCGGGCATCGAGTCGGCGGCGAGCACCAAGGCCCCGCCGAAGCCGAAGAAGCAGCGCCCGGGTGGCGCCGCCGCCGACCAGGAGCCGCTGATCCTGGGCGGCCTGCTGCCGAAGACCGGTGACCTCTCGATCGCCTACCCGCCGATGGCCGCCGGCGCCGCACTGGCGATCAAGGAGATCAACGCCGCTGGCGGCGCACTGGGCAAGCCGGTGACGTGGCTCGACGGCGACGACGGCACCAACCCGGCGGTGGCCAAGGCGACGGTGGCCAAGCACGTGACGGACGGCGTCAGCGTGATCATCGGTGCCGGCGGTTCGGGCATCTCCCGGGCGGTGCTGCCGGACGTGGTGCAGGCCGGGAAGATTCTCTTCTCCCCGTCCAACACCGACGCCAGCCTCACCGATGTGGACGACCAGGGCCTCTACTTCCGTACCGCCCCGCCGGACAGCCTCCAGGGCCGGGCGCTGGCCGACGTGATCCTCCGCGACGGGTCACAGAAGATCGTCATCGTCGCCCGCAAGGACTCCTACGGTGAGGGCCTCCAGGGCACCGTCCGCGACGAGCTGGAGAAGGCCGGTATCGCCAACGACCGGCTCAAGCTGTTGACGTACGAGCCGCCGGCCGACGCCAAGGCCGCTCCGGTCGACTTCAGCGGCGGCGCGAAGCAGATCAAGGAATTCGGCGCGGACGCCGTACTGATCATCGGTTTCGGTGAGTCCGCTCAGGTGATCCGCGGCCTGGCCGACGCCGGGGTGCAGATCCGGCAGTAGGCAGGACCAGAGATCCACGACGGCCGCACCGGCTTCCCGCCGGTGCGGCCGTTTCTTATACGCGGATCAGCGCGGCCGGCGGCGCTCCAGGAACTCGGTCATCCGGCGGTGCTTCTCGTCGTCCTCGAAGAGCACCGCCTGGCTGACCAGGTCGAGATGCGGGTGCGCGGCGGCGGGGGCGTCCACCGCCAGCTTGGTCAGCCGCACCGCCAACGGTGAGCCCAGGGCGATCTCGTCCAGCAACGCGTGCGCCACCGTCAGCAGTTCGCCGGGCTCGTCCACCACCCGGTTCACCAGGCCGATCCGCAGGGCCTCCGCGGCGTCCACCCGCCGGCCGGTGAAGAGCAGCTCCTTGGCCCGGCCCTCGCCGATCAACGCGGGCAGCCGGTGGGTCGCGCCAGCGCCGGCCAGGATGCCCAACCGCACCTCCGGTTGCCCGAAGACCGCCCGCGCCGTGCACACCCGCAGATCGCAGGCGTACGCCAGCTCCGCGCCGCCGCCCAACGCCGGGCCGTCGACGGCAGCCACGGTCGGCATCGGCAGCGCCCGGATGCGGGCGAAGGCAGCCGAGTTGATCGCGGCGAGGGCGTCCGTACGGCCCCGTTCGCGGAGCTGGCCGATGTCGGCGCC
>NZ_JBEZGJ010000232.1:0-9087 GCF_040649965.1 Micromonospora sp. NPDC048843 | reverse complement strand
CTGATGAAGGCGATCGTGGTGACGGACGAGGCTGCGGGAACGGCCGGGATGAGGCTGGTGGAGCGGCCTGAGCCGGAAGTCACCATCCGACCGACGGCCTCATGCTGGAGGACCAACGATGCGGGGCACGGTGCGTCGATGCTGGGGATAGCCGCGTCGCAATGGCGGGTACGACTACGCCGGTCACTGGCCCTACTTTCGATGATCGCCGTCGCGGTAGCGGGGTTCACACTGCTCACCGGGGCCGCTGTGACCTCCCGGCTGGATGCGGTGGGCGCGGTCAGCGCCAACTATCGCCCGGTCTACGACCTCCTGGTACGCCCCCAGGGCGCGGTGCTGCCGCTGGAGCAGGAGCGCAATCTGGTCCAGTCGGGCCAGTTGGCGGGCATGCGTGGCGGCATCACCCACGATCAGTGGCGTGAGATCCAGGCGGTGCACGGGGTCTCGGTGGCCGCACCGGTCGCGATGATCGGGTACGTGATGCGCACAGTGCCAGTGACTGTCGACCTGTCGGATCACCTTGACCCGACCGCCGAGCGTCAGGTGTTGCGGGTCCAGCCGACCTGGGCGACGGACGCGGGGCTGAGCCAGATCCCGGACGGGCCGGCGTTCCTCTACGCGACGCGGAACCGGCTGGACGTGGTGCCGAACAGCGAGTTGAAGAGCGGCGGGGGCCTGCCACCGCCGGAGGAGGTCGACGCCGACGGCCAACGGGTGAAGATCTGCCCAGCGGCTCCGGCCATCACCGCGGAGGACTGGCTCGCGCCAACCGACCTCCGAGCCCGATCGTCGTTGACGTGCGTCGGCGGCATGGGCTCGACGGATCGCGAGGGAAAGGCGACGCGGCCGACAGTCACGTTGGCGTGGACGGTGCCGTTCCTGATGGCCGCGGTCGACCCGGAGTCGGAGGCCACGCTGGCCGGGCTGGACCAGGCCGTCACCTCGGGCCGATACTTCACCTCGGCCGAAGCGCCGGCCTCGCGGCGGCTGGACGGAATGCCGTACCCCTACTCGGTGCTCCCGATCCTCGTCGCGGACCGACCCCAGGTCGACAGGACGCTCAACGTCACAGTGCAGCGCCTGAACTCCGACGTGCCCGAGCTGGTCCGGAGATCCGCTGACGACCAGCGGCTCCGCGCCGCTCTGGTCAACGAGTCCGGCACGCCGGTCGCCACACGGGCGATGTCGTTCGAAGAGCCGTACCAGAACCTGCTCGACCGGATGCTTCGCCCCGACGACCTGGGCGTCGAATACGACCTGGCAACGTCGAACACCAGGTGGCTCGACCAGTTCTGGACCGTCGGACCGCCGAAGAGGGTACGGGCCGGGGACGGTCTGCGGGCCCAGCCAGATCCGTACGACCTGAAGATCTGGGGTCAGGGCGCCGACGACGGTGGGTCGTCCCGGCACGTGCCGATGGAGTTCGCCGACACCAGCGTGCGCAGCGAGGTAGCCGTCCATCGAAACCTGGCGCACGGTTACGAGGAGCAACCGGGAGACGTGAGCATGCCCGATGCCGCGCTGGGCGCGGTGGGCACCTTCGACCCCGCCAGGGTTTCGCTGGGCAGCGCGCTGTCAGCGGTGCCCATGGACACGTACTTCAATCCGGGCGCCGAGGGTGCCGACGAAGCGTCGCGGCAGGCACTGGGCGGGCGACGGCTGACCCCGAATTCGAACGTCACCGGCCTGCTCAGCCAGCCTCCGCTGATGCTCACCACCATGGCGGCCCTGCCCGCCATCTTCGACCCCGGCGCGTACAGCACCGAGCCCAGCTACCCGGAGTACCAGCTCAACACCACCGCACCGATCAGCGTGGTGCGAGTTCGGCTGGCCGGAGACGTCGGCATCGACCCGGTGTCCCGGGAGCGGGTCCGGGTGATCGCCGAGGAGATCGCGCAACGCACCGGCCTCCAGGTCGACATAACCCTGGGGTCGTCGCCCACAGCGATGACCGTGCACTACCCGGCGGGCAACTACGGTCGGCCCGACCTCGCCGTGGCCGAGCCCTGGGTGCAGAAGGGCGTCGCGTCCGTGCTGGTCCGCGCGGCCGACCGCAAGAGCGTCCTGCTGTCCGTCCTGGTGCTCGCCGTGTGCGCGCTGGCAGTGCTCAACGCCAACACCGCCGCCATCCGCGCCAGACGCACCGAGTTCGGCATCCTCACCTGCCTCGGCTGGGGCCGCCGGCACCTCCTCCAGCTCATGTTCATCGAGATCGTCGGCATCGGCCTCGCCGCAGGCGTCGCGGGCACCGGGCTGGCGCTCGGGATCGCGTTCGGTCTCGGGCTGAACATCGCGTGGAGCCACACCCTGCTCGCCGTACCCGCAGCGGTGGCCCTGGCCCTGCTCGCCGGCGGCTGGCCGGCCTGGCGGGCCGCCCGGCCGGACCCCGGCGAGATCATCCGGCCCGCCGTCTCGGGTTTCGCCCTCCGCCGGCAGGCACCGCGCCGGTTGGCCACCCTCGCGCTGGCCAACCTTGCCCGCACACCCGGTCGGACCGCGCTCGGCGCGCTGAGTCTGACGATCGGGGTGGCCGCGCTGACCATGTTGTTGGCGATCACGTTCGCGTTCCGGGGGGCGATCACCGGCACCCTGCTCGGTGATGCCGTCACCCTCCAGGCCCGCACCGTCGATCACATCGCCGTGGCGGTCACGATCGTGCTGGGCATCGTGTCGGTCGCTGACGTGCTCTATCTCAACATCAGCGAGCGCGCCGCCGAGTTCGCCCTGTTCGCTGCCGTCGGCTGGACCGACGCCACGCTGAATCGGCTGGTCATCATCGAGGCCATCGGCATGGGTGCCATCGGCGGCACGCTCGGTGCCGCTGCCGGCCTGGGCGCGGCGGCGGCCTTCGCCGGGGGCGTCACCGCTGCGATCCTCTGGTGTTCCGCAGCCGCCCTGGTGTTCGGCGTCGCCGTCTCCGCCCTGTCGGTGGTGGTGCCGATCGCCGTGCTCCGCCGACTGCCCACCGCCCACCTGCTCGCCGAGGGGTGAGCGGCAAAGGAGTAGGTCCGATGGAACAGACGTCAGCTGCGACGTCGAGCACTGTGACCATGCCGCTGGTGTGTCTCACCCGGGTACGGAAGTCCTTTCCCCTGCCCGACGGCGCACCGCTGGTCGCTGTGAACGACGTCAGCCTCGCGATCGACGCCGGCACCGCGATCGCGTTGACCGGGCCGAGTGGCTCGGGCAAGTCGACGCTCCTGCACCTGATCGGCGCCATCGAACGAAGTGACGGTGGCACCATCGAGGTCGGCGGCCAGGAGGTGACCGGACTGGCCGGCCGGGGGTTGGCCGCCTACCGGCGACGGGTCGGCTTCGTGTTCCAACGGTTCCACCTGCTGCCCACGCTCACCGCAGTGGACAACGTCGTGGCGCCGCTGATTCCGTTCCGCACCGGCTTCGACAAGGTCGCTCGTGCCCATGAGCTGCTGGCGATGGTGGGGCTCGCCGACCGGGCCGCCGCCCTGCCGTCGCGGCTCTCCGGTGGGCAGCAGCAACGGGTCGCCATCGCCCGCGCACTGATCAACCAACCTGCCCTGTTGCTGGCCGACGAACCCACCGGCAATCTCGACAGTCAGACCGGCACCGCGATCGTCGATCTGTTGCTGAGGCTGCGCGACGAACAGGGCACCACTCTCATCATGGCGACCCATGACGCCGCTATCGCCGCGCGCTGCGACCGAGCCGTCCAGATGCGGGACGGGTGCCTCACGTCGTAGCTGACGGATCACCAGTGGTGGAGCACATTCACCACCAGTGCGGCCACCACGGTCACGAAGAATACGGCCGGCCCCACCAGCTGACGGGAGCCGACGCGCAGGTGCGCGAGGAGCGCGCCGATGAAGTACAGCACCAGCCCGGCGGCGGCGAGGATTCCCAGCAGCGGTACGGCGAAGCCGGCCAGCAGCCCCAACGAGCCTGCCGCCAGCGCCACGCCCAACCACGGTAACCACGACCGTGGCACGCGCTTCATGTCGGCCTGGGCCTTCGGATAGTCGTGACCGATCAGGTAGGTGACGGCGGCGAAGCCGGTGAAGACCGACGCGAGAATGGTGACAGTGACATAGGCAGCGAACATTGTTCCTCCGTCGTGGTTGCTCGCCCCCTGGACGATCTAGCGCTGCGGAATGTGACGGCTGCTGGATGCACCGCGATCAGCTCGTTCGTCGCAGCGCGCCGAACCGTACGCCGGTGGCCTGTTCGGACAGTTCCCACAGACGGCGGCCGTGCTCGGGGTCGGTCGCGGCGGTGGAGAGCTTCGCCGGCGCGGGGTGACCGCGCAGTTCACCCGGCCCACCCGGGGCGACGAGTTGGCCCGGCTGCGCCCCGGGGTCGGTGGCGGAGAACAGCTGCGACCAGACGCCGCGATCGATCGGCTGGGCGAGGAGTGGGTTGCCGATCCGGCCCAGCAGCAGCCGCCAGACCGGCGTGGTGGCACTGGTCTGCAGATTCGTCGCGGTGTAGCCGGGGTGGGCGAGGAAGCTGCCCAGCGGGCTCGCCACGGCACTGAGCCGCCGGTGCAGCTCGTAGCCGAAGATGGCGTTGGCCAGCTTGGACGTGTTGTAGAAGCCCATCGGGGAGTAGCCCCGCTCGCCGGTCGGGTCGGCGAAGCGCATCTTCGCCTGCCGGTGGTTGACCGAGGTGACAGTGACCACCCGTGGATCCCGGCCGGCCAGCAGGAGGTCGAGCAGGAGCCCGGTGAGTGCGAAGTGCCCGAGGTGGTTGGTGGCGAACTGCATCTCGTGACCCTGCGGGCTGAGGGTACGCGGCACTGCCATCACCCCCGCGTTGTTGATCAGCACGTCCACCCGGCGGTGGTCGGCGTTCATCCCGTCGGCGAACGTCCGGACCGAGTCGAGGTCGGCGAGGTCGATCCGCCGGACTTCCAGGTCGACGCCGGGTCGGGCCGCGGTGATGTCGGCCGCCACCCGGCGACCCCGCTCCTCGTCGCGGACGGCCAGCACGACGCGCGCACCGCGAGCGGCGAGCGCCCGGGTCGTGGCCAGGCCGAGGCCCGCTGTGGCACCGGTGACGACGAAGGTACGGCCACTGAGGTCGGGGATCTGTTCGGTGGACCAGCCATTGACGGTCATGCGCCCCACTGTGCTATCGATGGCACTTAGTGTCAAGAGGTGCACGAGATGCCAACATGGGCATGATGTGGCAGCAGGTGACGTAGCATCGGCGGATGAGATCTCGTACGGACAACAGCCTGGCCGACCGCAAACGCCAGCTCGTTGCCGACGAGCTGCGTGACGCCGCCCTGATGCTGCTCGCCACAAAGGGTTTCGACGTGGTGACCGTCGACGACATCGCGGCGGCGGCCGGCATGTCGCGACGCACCTTCTTCCGCTACTTCGCGTCGAAAGAGGACGTGGTCGTTCGGTTCCTTGCCGACACCAGCGCGGACATCATCACCGAACTCGCCGCCCGGCCGCCCGCCGAGCCGCCGTCGGTCGCGCTGCGCCACGCTCTCTGGGTGCCGCTCGCCGCCTGCAACGACCACCCGGAGCACTCCGAGCGAGCCCGTGTCGTCGTCCGTCTGATCCTGGACACCCCCGCCCTGCACGCCCGCTGGCTGGAACGCCAGATCGAGTGGCGCGCCGAGCTGGCCGCCGAGGTGGCCAACCGCCGTCGCCTCGACCCGCACACCGACCCCTACCCACGGATGGCCGCCGGGATGGCACTGCTGGCACTCGACACGGTGCTCCAGCGGTGGCAGCCGGGCGACGACGAGCAGCACCTGGCCGAGCTGATGGACCAGGCGTTCGCCGTCGTGGCGCCCGCCCTCGACGCGCCCGCCGCGTCACCCGCCGCCGGCTGAGCGCGAGTCAGCGCCCTTTCAGCGCCCTTTCAGGCCGCTCAATACGTTCGCGGCATGACAATAAAACGTTCCACGCGCACCCGGCGCGGGACTGCCGTGCTGGCGATGATCGCGGTCACAGTGGCAAGCGCGCTCTTCGGCGAGCCCGCGTCGGCCGATCCCGTCCCCGTCCCCGTCCCTCAGGCAGCGCTCACCGACCGGGCCTTCGGCCAGGTCGCCGAACTCCATCTCCAGGGCGCCGCTCGGATCACCACCGTCGTGCTGTCGGCCGAGTTCGTCCAGTGGCACCGGCTGCACCCGAACGCCACTGCTGCACAGGCCCAGGCCCAGCTCACCGCACGCAAGCAGGTGCTCGACGAATCGCTGACCACGTTCGACCTCCTGCTTCCCGAACAGGACCTGCTGCTGAAGTCCGTCGACATCCTGCTCGGCGCGCCAGGCGGCGACACCCGGACCTCGCCGGAGATCACCGGCCTGGTCGGGGCCGTGATCGGCAAGACGGTCGAGCCGTGGGACACCCGCGAGGAACTCGCCTCCGGCGCGCTGCGGACCGCCCAGTGGCTGCGCGGCCGCGATGACGCTCTCGCGGCCGTGTGGTCCGCGACCCGACAGGCGGGGGCAGCCAGCGGGCCCGTCGCCACCGCCTGGAACGCCGTCCTCGGTGAGCCGGTCGGGGTGGACATCACCAGCACCTACGAGGAGCTCCAGCAGGATCCCGGACTTTCGCATGTCGACCTCGACGCGATCCTGGCGCTGCGGGACGACTCGGTGGCGTACGTAGCGGCGGCCAAGCAGCAGCTGGCCTCCCTGCACGCGGAGCTGCTCGGCCTGAGCCTGGAGATCCGCCTCGAGATCGGCGAGAACAACAGCAAGTGTCCGCCGGAAGGGCCGCCGAGCGCCGCGTGCACCGCGGCGGCCAAGAAGGCCGCCGAGGACCGGGACAAGGCTCGGCAGCAGACGATCTCCGACATCAAGGCCGGGGTCGGCATGGTCTCCACCATCATCGGGTTCGCCGACCCCGCCGCCGGCAAGAAGTCCAAGGTGATCGGGGAAGCGGTCCTCACCACGATCAGCGCGATCTCCAAGTACGCGGCGGCGATCACCGGCCGCGGCCTCGCGGGCTCGATCTTCAGCACCGCTACGTTGGCGATGACCGGCAACGTCTTCGGTGCGGTGATGTCGATCGTCGGGCTCTTCGGCAGCAGCGGACCGTCGCTGGACGCACAGATCCTGGCCCAGGTGAAGGCCCTACGCGACGAGGTGCGGGCCCTCGGCGACGAGATGCGGGCCAGCTTCGCGCGGGTCGAGGCCCAGATCAACACGGTGTACGCGAACATGATGGCCCAGTTCGACAAGTTGAACGCTGCGATCGCCGGCAACACCGCACAGATCACCCTCGTGCAGCAGCAGGTCGCCCAGCTCGGCCTGCGCCTGGAGGACATCGCCGCGACCGTCCTGGCCGCGATCGGCGACGCCACACTGCACGACGCCCGCGCCGACATCAACAAGTACATCGGCTACCTGGAGAACTTCGGTCAACCGATCCCGACGTACGGCGAGTTCGTCGGCCCGGAGAATGAATTCCACCTGACCTCGACACAGTTGGCCAGCGGCGCCGCGTTCGTGGTGCCCCGGACCGACGCCGACAACCCGGCCGTCGACCCGACCACGGTGCTGAACAGCTTCGGCGAGGCCCGGTCGATCAACTACCTGGCCCGGGTCGCCAACGGACGTGACCCCTCGATGGTCGAACCGTCGACACCGGTCGGCAACCCGACGGTGTGGAACCTCGGCGCGCAGTCGTACGCCATGTTGATGCTGCAGAACCCGACGTACGCCGCCCAGGTCAGCGCCGGCCGTGCCGCGCAGATCGAGGCGGAGGGCACCCGCATCGCCGACCTCGCGGCCAGCTTCGGTCGACCGGCCGGCGGCAACGCCAACAGCCTGATCACCGGGCTGGTCAACGAGTACGTCACCGCCACCAATGAGCTGTCGGCCGCGCTGAGAGCGTTTCGGACCAACGAGGTCCAGGTCCGCTACGAACCGGACGCCAATGGCGTACAGGTGAAGACGCTCAAGGACTACGACCTGTTCTGGGACACCGACAAGCCGCTCGCCGCGGCGCCGGCGAAGGGCGACGAGGCGACGGTGCCCGCATGTGAGGGCAGCAGGCAGATCGACCGACCCAGCAACGTTCGCTACAACCTGATGTCGAACATGGTGCGGGCACTCCAGTACGCGTACACACCGCGCCACGACGAGCCGCCGGCCGGGGTACGGGAGTTGCCCGAGGTCGGCTACTGCTACACACCGAGCTGGGTCTACACGCGTACGACGGGCTACGGCACCGGGGTGATCCGCCACTACGGCAAGCTGCGGTTGCAGATCCACAGCCGATTCCGGCTGAACTCGAACACGGCCTGGCAGAACTCGCGCACCGCCGACTACACCTGGCCGAACGAGCAGGTCTACCAGGTCGACTGCGAGTTCTTCAACTGTGACAGCGAGACCACGCCCGAGCAGGGACTGACCCAGAAGTGGCCGTCCGGACGCTACGCCTTCGAGAGCGGCGCGACGGCCGTGAACAACGCGGCGCTGGACGCCACTCTGACGCCGACCCTGCGCGGTTTCCTCCAGGCCCGGCAGAAGTCCATGTACGACCGGGTACGGGACCAGAGCACCCAGGTCAGCGGGGCGGTGCCCGCCGCCCTGAAGAAGGTGAACACCGCGGCGCGGCTGCTCCAGGCGTACACCCGGTTGGGTCTGCCCAACGCCCTCGACTCGGACGACGTGTTGTCCGCGAACCTGTTCGGGCAGTACCAGATCCCGGTGAACATGCCGACGGACGCCAAGATCGGAAATGCCTACGCCAAGGCGAGCGGGAACTACGTCCAGTGCGGGCCCACGCCGTGCTCGCCCGACTCCAGCCGCCCGCTGCGCGACCAGGCCAGCCTCAAGGTGCCCTGCGAGCCCGCTGTCGACTCGTCCAACCTGCCCGGTGACCCACTGGGCGACTGCCTGATCACCAGCGCGCGGTCCCGCGCCAACACGCTCATGCAGCGGTACGAGGTGTGGGCGGACCAGATGACCGCCGGCCTGCACCGCGAGCGGGTGCCGTGGATGAACGACACACTCATGGGCCTGCGCATCACCACCCGCCTGACCCACGCCAACTGAGGCACACGTTGCCGGCGCCTTCCGGGCGCCGGCACGCAGGCGCACGACGAGACGGTCCGGGCGACCCGGCGCTTCGACCGCCGGCA